>JACPAN010000004.1:0-22953 GCA_016180815.1 Elusimicrobiota bacterium | reverse complement strand
ATAAATATTGGGACTATAAAAGAATCTTGCGGCGCTATTTCCCCAAAGCCGACGTTGGCCGGACCAGCGGATAAGCGGATAATAAGAGGCGCGCTATGCAAGTCAAACAACAGGTAGCCACGGCGGCTTTTCCGGTTGCCCTGGAGCCCTCCATGCCCAGGGACGGGTGCCGGCTTTTGATTGCGCGCCGGAGCGGTTCTGCCGCCGAGCATATTTATTTTCGCGAGATCATTAAATTTTTCAAGCCCGGCGATTGTTTGGTCGTCAATATGTCGCGCGTGTTCCCGGCCAGAATCCCCTTCTGGATCGGCGAAAAAAAAGGGGATTTATTATTGGGCGGTTTGCCGAAGACAAACGGCGCGGCCTTGGCTAAATTGGAATCCCGGCATGCGCGCCGCCTTTCCAAAAATAACGGCCGCGTGCGTTTCCAAGACGGCAGCGAAGGCCGCATTCAAATTACCGGCTTCGATGAAGCGAACGGGGCTTATCAAATAACAATAGAGACCAAGTCGCCTTGGGAGGCCTTAGGCGAAGTGCCCCTGCCGCCTTATATCGTGCGCTCAAGAAAGGCCGCGGGCTTTCCCGAATTGACGCCCGAAGATGTCGAGCGTTATCAATGCGTTTATGCCTCGGTTCCCGGCTCAGCGGCCTGCCCCACGGCCGGACTTCATTGGACCGATCAGCTGTTGGATGAATTGCGCGGCCGGGGCGTGACTGTCGCTCGGGTCGTGCTTCACGTGGGTTTTGCTTCCATTGTTCACGGCGTGGGTCGCGACCGCGTGCCGGTCGAGGAAATGGCGATTACCAGCGAAGAGGCTGAAATGATCAATAAAGTCAAGACCGGGGGAGGGCGCGTGTTCGCTTGCGGAACCTCGGTCGTGCGCGCCTTGGAAAGCGCGGCGGATGAGGCCGGAAGTTTAAAACCAGCCGAAGGTCCGACCGAGCTGTTTATCCGTCCCGGCCACCGGTTTCGCATCGTTGACGCCATGATCACCAATTTTCATTTGCCCGAATCCACGAATTTTTTAATGACCCAGGCGTTTCTAGGCGATGCTTTGAATCTCGAGAAGCTGTATCAAGAAGCCGCGGGGAAAGGCTACCGCTTCTACAGCTACGGCGACGCCATGCTGATCCTGTGAAAAGGGGTCTGACCCCGGAAGTTGATTTTAGCTGTGGCCTAAGAAATGGGGGACAGCTCAGATTAAATCGAAGCAAGAGGATTGCGACCTTAGTCAGTTAGTAAAATTCATTGATTCCATGGGGCAAACTGAACTCAAATTTGACGAAATTGGGCGATGGTCCGAAATTAAGCTTGAAATTATCAAGGAGTACGCCACTGCTTATTCCACTATCCTGGCGGCGCAAAAAGGACTCTCGCATGTCTATATTGATGCTTTCTCTGGCCCCGGCGTTCACATATCGAAAGTAACAGGAAAATTTATACCGGGCAGTCCGACGAATGCCCTTAATGTCCAACCGCCATTTAAAGAGTATTTTTTCATAGACCTGGATAAGAAAAAACTTTCGGAGTTGGCCGAGCAAGCCAAAAAACATTCCAATGTCCATATTTTTGAAGGCAATTGCAACGAAATACTATTAAGCAAAGTTTTTCCAAAGGTGCGATATGCGGACTACCGAAGGGGTCTCTGCCTGCTTGATCCCTACGGGTTGCATTTGAAATGGGATGTTATCTACAAAGCTGGGCAAGAAAAAAGCCTGGAATTATTTTTGAATTTCCCTGTTATGGATATGAATCAAAATGTCCTTTGGCACAATCCTCAAGGGACAGCTCCGGTTCACATTCAACGCATGAATGATTTTTGGGGGGATGAATCCTGGCGCAAAATCGCATTTTCCCCGGACCTATTTGGTCAAGACATAAAGGTAAGTGACAATAGGACCATAGCCTCTGCTTTTCAAGATCGTTTGATAAAAGTGGCGGGATTTGCCCATGTGCCGGAACCTATGCCCATGAGAAATTCAAAAGGAGCTATTGTTTATTATCTTTTTTTTGCTTCCCCAAATAAAACGGGTAATAAAATTATCAAAGATATTTTTGAGAAATATGGGGGCGAAGAATACCAATGGCGTTAAATTCAACTATTGAGTGGACGGATGCTACGTGGAATCCGGTCACAGGTTGCACCAAAATTAGCCCCGGCTGCAAATACTGCTACGCAGAGAGATTCGCAGAGCGTTTTCGTGGCGTTCCAGATCATCCTTTCAGCCAAGGCTTTGATTTAAAACTTTGGCCGGAGCGTCTGGCGCTGCCGCTTCAATGGAAAATTCCAAAAAGAATTTTCGTTAATTCGATGTCCGATCTTTTCCATAAAGATGTGCCCGATGGATTCATTGCTAAAGTTTTTGAAACTATGCTTTCAGCTCAATGGCACACTTTCCAAGTACTAACCAAACGCTCTGAGCGCATGATGATCTGGACGCAAAATTACTCTAAGCAAATAGGACTATTAAAGATGCCGCCTCATGTCTGGCTCGGAGTCTCAGTGGAAAATGATGATTACGTATCAAGAATCCGCAATCTCCAGCAGGTTCCGGCGAAAATTCGTTTTCTTTCAGTTGAGCCCTTAATTGGTCCCGTGTGTCTAAATAAGTCACGCCTAAAGGGAATTCATTGGGTTATTGTGGGAGGTGAAAGCGGCCCAGGCGCGCGACCAATGCATCCTGAATGGGCTCAAAGTATTCGCCGCCAATGTCATGAGGCCAATGTGTCATTTTTCTTTAAACAATGGGGAGCTTTTAATGTTCATGGTGAGCATGTCGGCAAAAAAGCAGCTGGTAGAGTTTTAAATGGAAAAATTTGGAACGAAATGCCCTCATCAGCTTAAAGGACAAATTAACATGATCAATAAAAAGAGTACAAAAATTTTGGCTTTGTTTATTGTCGCGTTTATTTGGCGCTCCGATGTCGCTCATGGAAATCAACGTCTTAAAGCGTATTTATCTGGAAAAAAGTCAAAATTTTTGACGGAGGGACATCCAAAGGCGCAGGGTTTAAAAATAAGTTTTGAATATCCTGAGGGATGGGAATTGGCTGAAGGGAAAAGGCCTAATATTATTCAGCAATTTAAAGAGAAGATTGAAGGAAGAACGGCAAGTATGTGTTTATTGCAAGTCAATGAATTACCATGGCATGTGCGTTTATTAAATTTTTTTGGCTTTGATTTGGGAATTTTTTTACCATCTGAACTCAGAAAATTAGTTCCACCCGAGTATCAATTCATCAAAGGAACCCCAACGGAATATGAAGGTGAAAAGGGGGCGCTGCTTATTTTTTCTGGGCAAGTGGAGCGGGCCGGAATGAAAGTCGATATTTACTTTATGCAACATATATTCCTTTACTCAGGAAAATTAATCGGGTTGCAATGTTCTGTTGGTGATAGTGCGGGGAATAAAAATTTAGTTGCCCTTTTTGATGAATACGCTCCATTATTCCAGCACATGGGGAATACGATAGTTATTCATAATAAATGGAAAAAATCCTAAGCAAGTATCCCATGGGAAGAAGTGACTGTAGAAAATTCGTCTAAAAATTTTAAGACAGCTTTAAACCTGAAAACGTTTATGAGTAGGCATGGCTAACAACATTCCACATACTCGAAGCATATATTTGGACACAGTCACTTATGATAAATATCTAAAGTCGGATGCCAATGCACTGCCTGCTTTTTTAAAATGGAAATCAGGGGGTTGGCGGTTTTTCGGGAGCATTGAGGCTCTTGCCGAATTAAGTGCAAATCCTGATCAAACAGAAAGAAAACAATCGGTGGATGTTTTATTTCAACTTTGCCGTGGAGAAGATTTTTTTAGAGAGCCCAAAAAGATATTTCAAAGCGAAATCGAAAATTTTTTGAATGGAACAGAGAAAAGATATTTTTTGACGTCCGAGGACGTGGAAAGAGAACGACAATTTATCGATTCAAGACCAGAGGCTGTGGCCGAATATTTGAAAGATCGCAAGCGTTATCATTTCGAGAAGATAAAATCGAATCCTCAAATTTTTGGGGATATCGCGGGAAAAGAAAGTTTTTCGTTGAACCCAAACAGTTTGGCTGCCGAATGGCGAAATCTGATTCGCAGCGGTTTGGTAGCTGATAGATTAGACGAATGGATCAATTGTTGCTGCAAATACAAATTGGATAAAAAGCAGAGGCAGGATTTTATCGAGAGATTCGATGCTTACCCTTTTTCTAAAGCGCTATTAGCATGTGCTTACGCCTACGATTTAGGCCTTCTAATGAATAAAAAACCAAAGTGGGGAGATAACATTGATAGTCGTCATTTAGCCTACGGCACACTTTGTTCTTATTTTTTTACATGTGATCAAAAATTGATTGATTGGGGCAGAAGGGTTCAAGGAATTTTACCCTTTGAAGCTATTTTTCCAAATGACAAATGGGAACCTCCCGAAACAGTCCCAGGTCCGATGGGGTTGTGATTGGATTTTTTAGGAAGCCGTGATGAACCCTGCAAACCAGAAAAGTTTTGAAGAAGCCATGAAAGCAAATTGGGTCCCTTCTGCTTCACCTAAGCTAGACAGGCTTACCAATAGGCAGGTTGGCATTGGATTCATCTTCGCTTTTGTTTTAGGGGCTTTCTTTAAGGGCGGTTGGCACGCTCCCAACTGGGCCATGGGATCATGTTGCTTGCTATCTCATGCCTGTTTTTCGCTCTTACAAGATGGTTCTTTCGTTTTTTTAAAAGACCGCTTGCGCAACATCAGGCTTTCGCCATGCTCCTAATACTTATCGGTTTGATGGGAAGCATGAGCATCGCTGGCAGTATTTACAACGCGCGTTTCCCTGCTAAAGATGACCCGGAAGCTCAATAGGCTCCGCTGGATTAATGTAATTAATTCGTGAAATTTGAAGCCTTAAAAAACTCTTCCGGCTTGGCGCGGGTGGGCCGGGTGACGCTTGCCAACGGCCTGAGTTTTAAAACCCCGGCCTTTATGCCCGTGGCCACCCAGGCCTCGGTCAAGGCCTTGGGCGTGGATGATTTAAAGGCCGCTCACGTGCGCATGCTCCTGTCCAATACCTATCATCTGGTTTTGCGTCCGGGTTTGGCAGTGATTCAGCGCGCCGGAGGGCTTCATCGTTTCATGAATTGGGACGGGGGCATTTTGACCGATTCCGGCGGTTTCCAGGTCATGAGCCTGAATCATCTGGTGCGCTTGAGCGAAGAAGGAGCCTCTTTTCGTTCGCATATCGACGGACAGCTTTGGAAATTCACGCCGGAGAGCGTCATCGAAGCTCAAATGATTTTGGGTTCGGATGCCGTCACCTGCCTTGATGTGTGCAGCGCTTATCCGGTTGCCGCGGATGAGTCCCGGCAAGCTCTTGAGATGACGCTGCGCTGGTCCGAACGCGCCAAGAAACGTTTTGACGGTTTTCAAGCTCAGGGTCAGGGCGAAGATGTGATGTTATTCGGCATTGTTCAGGGCGGATTTGACGAAGTCTTGAGGCGAGAAGCGGTTCAACGAATGGCGGGCATGGGATTTGAGGCCTTTGCCTTGGGCGGACTTTCGGTTGGCGAGCCCAAGGAATTGACTTGGGCCATGACCGAGACGATTTGCCGTTTTTTGCAGGAATCGTCCGCGCCGCGGTATTTAATGGGTGTGGGCGATCCTTTGGATTTCTGGGAAGCCTGTCGAAGAGGCGTTGATTTGATGGATTGCGTTTTGCCTACGCGAAACGCCAGAAACGGACAGGCCTTAACCAGCCTGGGCAAACTTTATGTCAAAAATCGCGATTTTCGCGATGATAATGGACCGCTTGATCCCGAATGCCCGTGTTTGACCTGCCGGAGCCACTCGCGGGCCTACCTGGCGCATTTGTACCATGCCGGGGAATTGCTTCTTTATCGCCTTCTTTCTTTACACAATATAGCCTTTATGATACGATTGGCCGAGAAGATTCAGCAGGCGATCGAAGCCGATCGCCTGGACGCGGCTTTCAACGAATTTCGGAGGAATTATGCGAATAAGGCATTGTCTCTTTAGCGCTGTTTTAACCCTTGGCCCCGTTGCCGCTTGGGCTCAAAATCAGGCGGCCGATCCCAGGAATTCGCCCATGGGCATGTTGATCAGTTTTCTGCCTATCTTGGCTTTCGGCGCCATTTTCTATTTTCTTTTATTCCGGCCCCAGCAGCAGGCGCAAAAAGAGCGCCAGAAAATGCTGGCCGCCGTCGGGCGCAACGACAAAGTCTTAACCAGCGGCGGCATTTACGCCACAGTGGTCGGCATCCGCGGCGATATTTTGGACGTCAAGATCGCCGACAATGTCAAAGTGGAAATCAACCGCAGTTTTGTCTCCAAGGTCATTGCCGCAACCAACGGCACAGCCCAAGCCGCCGCCGCTGAAAAAAAATCATAAGCGCATGGTGACAGAAGGGAGGCTGGGGTGAAAGATCTCCAAATCCGCCTTTCCATCATCGGCATCGCTTTTCTGGTGGGCGTCGGTTTTCTTTTCCCTTCTTTTTTGTGGTATTTAAAATCTCCTGACTTGCGGCGCGAGTTGGAGCGCACCAAAAACGTTCCCCGCCGGCTGATCAGGCTGGGCCTTGATTTGCGCGGGGGAACCCATCTGCTGATGGAGCTTGATCTCGATGAAGTGGCCAAGCAGGGGGAATCCAAAATT
Organism: Elusimicrobiota bacterium; assembly: GCA_016180815.1. NCBI lineage: Bacteria > Pseudomonadati > Elusimicrobiota > Elusimicrobiota bacterium. Next base: position 16,297 of record JACPAN010000004.1, on the reverse strand, counting down.
ACGGCCCAAGACGCTTTGGATCGCGCGGTGGAGATTATCCGCAACCGCGTGGATCAATTCGGGGTATCAGAGCCTTTCATCGCCAAACAGGGCGACCGGTTCATCGTGGTCCAGCTCCCCGGCATTTCCGATCCCCGCCGGGCCAAGGATATTATCGGCAAGACCGCGCTTCTGGAGTTTCGCATGATTGATGATTCGAAGGCCGCTCAAGACGCCCTGGAAAAAATTCGCGAATTCGGGGAGCCTTGGGATGAGAAAGGCGTTTTAAAGCCGGAAGCGGCCAAGCTGCTGCCGAAAGACACGCAGTTATTTTTATCGCGAAGCGGGGAGGATTATTACATCCTGAAACCCACGGAATTGACGGGCGCGACTTTAATCAATGCCCGAGCTGAAATCGGAGAGTTTCGGATGCCGCATGTTTCGTTTGTTTTTAACGCGGAGGGCGGCAAGATTTTCGGGCAATTGACGGCTAAAAACGTGGGCAAGAACATGGCCATCGTGCTGGACGGACGGGTGCAATCGGCGCCGGTGATCAGGGAAAGAATCGGCGGCGGGCGCGGCATCATCGAAGGCGGCTTCGGCGATCAGGAAGCCAGGGATTTGGCCCTGGTTTTGCGCGCCGGCGCCTTGCCCGCGCCGGTCAGGATCGCGGAGGAGCGCACCGTGGGCCCGAGCTTGGGCGAAGATTCCATACGCAAGGGCCTGATGGCTTCTTCCATCGGGTTCGGCTTTGTTTTTATCTTTATGCTGGTTTATTACCGCTTCAGCGGTGCGGTGGCGAACATCTGTTTTCTTTTCAATATTCTGCTGACCGTCGCCGGCTTGGCCGCTTTCAACGCCACTTTGACCTTGCCGGGTTTGGCCGGTTTGGCGTTGACCATCGGCATGGCCATGGACGCCAATATTTTGATTTTTGAGCGCATTCGGGAGGAATTGAAGTTGGGCAAGTCGACGCGCGTGGCCTTGGATCAAGGCTACGACATGGCGGTCGGCACCATCATCGACACCAATATCACCACGCTCATCGCCGCTTTTTTTCTGTTTCAATTCGGCTCCGGCCCGATCAAAGGTTTCGCCGTGACGCTGACCTTGGGCATCATCGCCTCGATGTTCACGGCCGTCTACATCAGCAGGACTCTCTATCTTTTTTATTATGAAAACAACAGAGAAGCAAAATCCATCTCCATCTAAAGCCCAATTCTTCGAGCTTTTTCCGAAGATGGGCGTTGATTTCATCAAGATACGCCTGCTCTTTTACGGCCTTTCCGGTTTTTTGATGATCGGAACCTTGGTCTTGTTGATTTCTAGGGGCGGGCCGAAACTGGGCATTGATTTTACCGGCGGTATCAGCGTTCAATTTTCCGCGGGCACGGCCGCTATCGAAGAAGTCCGGGCGGCTTTGGCCAAAGAGGACATCGGGGGGGACGTTCAGAGCCTTGGGGTTCCTGGCGAGTACATGGCCCGGTTTAAAAAAGAGGAAGAAGAACGGGGTCTCGACGCAAAATTGGATAATGTCCTGGCCGCCCTCGATCCCTCGGGCAACGCCAAGGTTTTATCCAAGGATTTCGTGGGCGCGGTGGTCGGACAAAAATTGCGCGATCAGGCCATCATGGCCATCGCCCTTTCATTCCTCGGCATCATTGTTTACGTCGGATTTCGATTCAAGAATTTGATTTGGGGGGTGGCCGGCGTTTTGGCCATTATCCACGACGTTTGGGTGACCATAGGTTTTATCACCTTATTGGGCTATGAGATCGATTTAGTGGTCGTCGCCTCGTTGCTGACCTTGGCCGGTTTTTCCATCAACGACACGGTGGTTATTTTCGATCGTTTGAGGGAGCGCATGAGGGTTTATGTGCGCGAACCTTTATACGATGCCATTAATAAAGCCCTCAATGACACCATGAGCCGCACCCTGCTGACAGCGGGGCTGGTTTTTATGTCCACCCTGGCGTTGGTTCTTTTAGGCGGCCAGACGCTGAGGCCTTTTTCCGTGGCTCTTTTATTCGGCGTTGTGGTCGGTTCGTATTCGACGATCGGCGTGGCGTCCAATCTGGTTTACACCTGGGCCACGCTGACCGGCTTAAAAGGCCGTTAGGATCGATCCGGGCGTTTTATGCAGCGTAAGGTTAAAAAACCGCAAATCACGGTCAAGCCGCGCGAGGTTTTTTATCAGCTCAAGCGTTCCCGCCGGCTGGGCTCCCTCGACGAAGAATCCATCGAAGAAATCCTGAATCAAGCCAAGCCGCATCAATTGACGGACCCCGGCTGCTTATATGAAAACTTTTCGACCGCGGATTTCGAGGCCGATGATTTAAAAAACGCCGCGTTTAAGGGCAATGTCGTGACCGTGGCCTTGGCCACGGTCGGCGACCGGGGTTTGGGGGCGGCCCTGATGAGCGGCGGCGCAAATCAGGATGATCCCCGCCGGCGCGTTTTAGCCGGCTGGGGCGAGGCCATGCTCGCTAAGCTGACGGATTTCACCAACGGCCTGGTTGAAAAAGAAGCGGCCGGGGAATCCTTGGAGTTGGGGCCGGTTTATGTGTTGGATCGACCCGATGACGCAGCCTTGATCGGGCGCCTATGGGGCCGGCTGTCGCCCGAGGAAAAATTGGGCGTCCGCCGGGAAAATGACCCGGCCGGCTCAGCGATGCCCAGGATTGATCCGGTGTTGACAAAAATGTGGGCTGTCGGATGGCTGACGAAAAAACAAAAAAAACAGCTGACTGCGAGCCTGGAACGTGCGGCGCCAAGCGCCTAAATTTAACCTGAATCTGCCTGAATTCAACCCATGATCGAGCGTTTCCGTATTTGGCTGACCGTCCGGGTGCTGTGGTTTTATACCTTGTTGGTCGGGCTGACTTCCCGCATCGTTTGGATCGGCCGCGAGCATGCTCAGCGGCTTAGAGCCCAAAAACAATCCGCGATTTACACGTTTTGGCACGGCCGCCAGGCCATGCTTCTTTATTGTCATTGGAGCGAGGCCATTGCCGTGCTGATCTCTCCGAGCAAAGACGGGGAGTTGGTCTCGCGCCTGGCCTCTTGTTACAAAATTCCTTCGGTGCGCGGTTCCTCCAGGAAAAAACCGGCGCAGGGTTTAAGGGGATTGATCCGTGAGGTTAGGGCCGGCCGTTGTATTGCCATCACGCCGGACGGCCCCATAGGCCCGGCTGAAGAGATTAAGGAAGGCGTTGTTTACCTGGCGCAGACTTTGGGCATCCCGATTTTGCCCCTGGCCTCTTCATTTTCGCGCAAAGCGGTTTTAAAAAGTTGGGACCGTTTCTTGTTCCCGTTTCCCTTCAATAAAATAATCGTGGCGTATGACGAACCTTTTTGGATTAAATCCAATGACAATCCGGAAGATAAGACCAAGGAGCTCAAGCTCATCCTCGATCGCCTGACCAGAAAAACCGATGATTTGGCTGCTCGCGTATAACATCCTTGTTGTTTTGCTGTTGCCTTTAGTTGCGGCTGTCGCGTTATTCTTGCCGCGCCTGAGGCTTTGGTTCAAAGAAATGGCCCATCCCTGGATTTTAAAGCAGCGCCTGGGTTTAGACGGCGCCAATTCCGAAGCCTCGCTTTGGATTCACGCGGCCAGCCTGGGCGAGGCGCGCACATTGGGCCCGTTGCTGGAGACGATCCGCCGCCACCCGCCCCTGCGCGTGCATATGACGGTGATGACGCGCGCGGCCTTGGATTTTGCGCTCGGCGCCTATAAGCCCAAGGGGCTCATCGACGGCGCCTCCCTGATGCCTCTGGACATCTGGCCCGTGGCACGTCACTTTACTGCGGCCATGAAGGAAGTCAAAGCATTGCTGGTGATGGAGACCGAGCTTTGGCCTAATTTTTTAGCCGCCGCCAAAAAGCGCGGAATGAAGCTGATCCTCATCAACGGGCGCATGTCCGAGAAAACAACGCGCTGGATGCGTTTTTTGCCCGGCGCGGCTCATTGGCTGTTTGGTTTGTTCGATTGTCTTTGCGTCAGCGAGGACGAGTACCGGCGTTTGCTTGAGAGTTTCGCGCCCGCCGGAGAGGTCGTGGTGACCGGAAATCTCAAATGGGATACGGCCGGAATTTTGCAATCGACAAGCGCAAGCGCTCAGCGGGGCGGTTTGCGCCGGCGTTTGGGTTTGGGCTCCGAGGCTCTGTTATGGGCGGCGGCCTCAACCAGAGAGGGAGAGGAGGAAATTATTATCAACGTCTTTAAAAAGCTTGCCGCCCGCCATGGTCACTTGCGTTTGGCGTTGGCCCCGCGCCATGTCGAGCGCGCCGGGGAAGTCGTTGATTTGATCAAGGGCGCGGGGATGCGGGCCTTGATGCTGTCGCGTTTGGGCGAGGGCGCCAAAGATTCCGCTGTTGCGGTCGTGGATGAATTCGGGGTTTTAGCGGCTCTTTACGAGGCGGCTGATTTCGTTTTCGTGGGAGGGACGTTCGTGGCCAAGATCGGCGGGCATAATTTTTTGGAGCCGGCGGCCTTAGGCAAGGCCGTGGTCATCGGCCCTTATTACGCGAATTTTCAGGCGATCGCCGATGATTTCATCAAGCAGGGCGCCCTGGCCCGGGTCAACGACGCCGGGGAGCTTTTTGAAACCATCGAGCGTTGGAGCAAAGGCGGTGAAATGCGTTTAGCGATGGGGGAAAAGGCCGCTCATTTGGTGGCGGGACGCCTCGGCGCCACGCAAAGAACATGGGCGGCCATCGAGCCCTTGTTGATTCCCCGGCAAGTGAAATCGAGGGAATAAATTCCGTATGATTTTCGCCCAAGGAGGATAAATGAAATTTTCAACTCGATTTTTGTTGTTAGGCGTGTTGGGGTTTGCCGTGGCCTGTTCCAAAGGGAGCCGGGATACGGCAACCTCTGAGACGGCCCAGGAAACCCCGGTCCGGGAATACAAATCCGAAGGCACGGCGCAATCTCCGGTGCTTCTTAAAAACGAGACGCGCCATGACGGAGCCGCTCCTAAAGGCGGGACCAGTTATTATGCGTATACGGTTGAAAAAGGTCCTAATGTTAAATTGAACATTTTTTATGTCGGCAATTTAGATATTTTTCAATACCCGGACGCGAAGTTCGAGAATTATGACTGGCAATGGGGCGGCGCCACCAGCATGTATACCGAGTATGGGGAGGACGCACATACCTGGGAGAACGTGAAGCCCGGGCAGGCGATTTATTTCACCGTGGTCAACAACGCGGAAGAACCGGAAAGAGACGACCGCCCAACGGCTGAATACGGCTTATTATTTCAGGAGTTTTAGGTTTTGAAAGCGACGGATTTCAGTTTGTCGCCGATCAGCCCCAAGGTTTTTTGAACCACGATATCCGCCTCCAAATCCCTCGAGCATTCAAGATTGTAGGGGCAGGCATTTTTTTGGCAGCCGATGCAGAACAATTTTTCCAGGCGCACAACCGGATGAGCGGGGATACCGCGCGGATTCCAAACCCGGGGATCCGAGCTCATGTGAATGGTCACCGTGGGAACGCCCATGGCCACGGCCACATGTTTGGTTCCGTTGCAATTGGTGATCAGGCAATCGGCATGGCTTAAATAAGCGCCTAAATCTTTGATATTTCTAAATTGAGGAGCCATCATCACCGACGGGCGATTAACCATCGCGACCAGCTTTGAGGCTTCCTGGTATTCGTCCGGCCCCCAGAGGCAGGCCACGCGGGTCCCTTGTTCGGCCAGTTTTTTAGCCGCCTCAACATAACCTTCCAAGCGCCATTGCCGGGTGGCGCGACGCGATTGAGGGCTGAGCATGATCAGAGGCGCGCCGTTTTTCTTTAAGCCGGATTTCTCAAGAACATCGAGCCAATAGTCTTTTCTGTCTTGTTCAACATAAAGTTCCGGACGTCCCCAACCGCGCGCAGGGGAAACTGTGATCCCGGCTCTTTTTGCGGCTTCATGTAAAAGGTGAATTTTTTCAAGAGGGGAATACATGGGCTGATCCGGCGGCGGAATTTTGACATTGTGCACGAGGGCCGGATAGCTGTTGTTAAAAGCGATGCGTTGAGCCGCGCCGGATAGGACGCTGGCCCAGGCGCTGGCTCCGGTGGCCAAAAAGTCGATAACCCAATCATAGCGGCCTTTGCGCAGCAGCGAGGGCCACAGCCAGGGTTTTGTTCGCGGGAAAACGACGATGTCATCGATATTGGGGTTGCCTTCAAGGATGGAGGTGAATGGCCGGTAAACCAGAAAATCAATCCGGCTCTTGGGGAAGAGGCGCCGCATCTCGGCTAAAGCCGGGGTGGTGAGCAAAATATCGCCTATGCGCTTGAGGTGAATAACCAGGATTCGTTCCGGGATCATTGAGAAAGAAGTTGGCGGACTTTGGCGTAGCGCACGCGTTTATGATAGGCCGAGAGAAAAGCCCAGGCAAAGCCCGGAAAACCGTCCAAAAATCCCAGCCTTAAAACATAGCAATGCAGAAATTCCCAGGCGGGGATGAGGTGATGGCGCCAGGAGAGCTTTTTACCCGCGGCGACGAAGTCTTTGGCCGCTAAATCCGTGTACCATTCGCATTTGGCCAGGTATTCCGCTAAATCTTTATAAGGGCGATGGCGCACATGCTTCGTTAAAACGCCGATTTTATGTTCCGGGATATCCAGGGATTCATGGACATGCCTTGTTTTTTGAAATTGGGCCGCTTCTTTTTTGAACAGGCGCAGCACTTGTTGACGGCCCAGCCCGGAAAAGCGCATCTCGCGGCCCATGAACGACACACGAAAAGGCAGGCGATAAGCGTCAAAGGCGGGCCGCTCAAGTGTTTGGGTGATTTCCCGGCAAAGCTCGCCGGTCAGGCGCTCATCCGCGTCAATCTGCAGAATCCAGGGGGTCGTTGCCTGTTCATAGGCGAAACTTCGTTGATTCGGAAAATTATCGAATGGGCGATTGACAACATCCGCGCCCGCTTGCCGGGCGATTCGCGCGGTGGCGTCTTGGGAACCGCCGTCGATGAGCGCCACACGGCAGCCCAACGGTTCAATGGATCGAAGGCATGCGGGCAAATCTTCTTCTTCATTGCCGGCGATGATGATGACGGTCAGCGTTTGCGCGAGCCGGGTTGAAGAATCGGATTTACCCTCGTGCGGGCGTACCGCCGATTGTTCCATGATAAGATGAAGTATAACATGGCGCCTCTGACCCTAAGAATCCCGATTCTCGGCGGCCGTCTTCGACGGAAAAAGTGGGATTTTGCCAGCGGCGGCAAAGTTTTAAGGGTGTTGTTGGGCTCTTATGAGCGCGAGCAAACGGCATTGTTCGAGCGCCTGATTAAGCCCGCCGGCGTTGTTCTTGATATCGGCGCGCATGTGGGTTATTACACTCTATTGTCGGCAGACTTGGCCGGCCCGTCGGGCCGGGTGTTCGCTTTCGAGCCGGAACCTAAAAATGCCGCTTTTTTGAAAAAACACGTTCAAATGAACGCCTGCGCCAATGTCACGGTCGTTGAAGCCGCTGTCGGCGATAAAAACGGAACCGCTTATTTCGACTACGGCACAGGCACGGGAACCGGGCATTTGGCCCAAAACGGGAAATTAGCCGTTCCTGTGCTCACCCTGGACACCTTTTGCGCCGAACGCAGCCTGACGCCCACGCATTTGAAAATCGATGTGGAGGGGGCCGAGATGCTCGTATTCCAAGGCGGCAGAGAGACGATCGAGCGCGCTCGTCCGGTTATTTTTTTATCCACCCACGGCCCTGAAATCCATAACAAATGCTTGGCTTTTCTGCAAACCCTGAATTATAAATTCGAAGCCATGATCGGCGACGACCCTCAAACAGCCACGGAAGTTCTTTGTTTGCCTGGTTAAACCGGAAATCTCTTTTTTAAATCCTTTTCCGACGGGGTATAATATCTTCGCCGCGTGCGTATCTTAATCCTTCGTCTATCCTCCCTGGGGGACGTGGCCCTTCTTTCCCCTGTTTTTGAGGACATTAAAAGGGCTTATCCGGAGGCCAGGATTACTTGCCTGGTCAAAAGCGCTTATGCCGGTATTCTTCAAAGCAATCCCAATGTGGATAAAGTCGTCATTTTTAAGGATTTCTGGACCACTTTGGCCGAATTGCGGCAACATTCTTGGGACGCTGTTCTTGATCTGCATGCTGTTCTAAGAACTCGTTTGTTGACGGCTGCGCTCGGCGCCCGCTGGAAAATTACTTACGGGAAAAATGTTTTGGAGCGCTGGCGCATGGTTTTATTGGGGCATCGCCTGAACACGAATCACACGTTGGAACGATACCAAAAGGCCTTGCGTTCGTTGGGTATCGGATTAAAACGCGTTGTTGTCATGCAAACCGCGTTAATGGGCGATGTGGTGTTAACCATCCCTATGCTTAGAAGTTTGCGGGAGCGTTTAAATCCCGAGGAGTTGGCCGTGGTCGTTAAGCCCGAATACGCCAGCTTGTTTCTGCGCGAAGGCTTTTCATTGATCGAAGATGATAAATGGAGCAAGGACCGAGGCTTGTCCGGGTTCCTGCGCATTTTAAAGATTCTCCGTCGGGGGCGATTTGATTTGGTGTTGGCGCCTCAGCGCTCTTTGCGTTCCGCGCTGTTGGCTTGGTTTTCCGGGATTCCGTTAAGAGCGGGTTTCCGCAGCTCGACCGGTTTCTTTCTTTGGAATCGTTTGGCGCCTTTTGATTGGAAGGAACATGACACCAGCAGAAATTTAAGGCTGCTGGACGCGGTTCCCCTGCCGCGCCAAGCATCCGGCCGTTTGTCTAATCCCGGCGAATTCCGGATTCGCTTGAGGGAGGAGGATGAGCGGCGGGCTCTTGAGATTTGGCAGGACTGGGGCGTTGATCCGCGTCAGGAATTTTTAATCGGCCTGACTCCCGGCGCTTCGCGTTTGACCAAGCGATGGCTGACTGAGCGCTTCGGGCAATTAGGGGCCCGATTGAAAGAAGAAATGCCCGGCAGTCGCCTTGTATTAATCGGCGGGCCGCAGGATCAGATGATTTGCGAGCAGGTGGCCGTTGCATCCGGGGGCGCCTTAAATCTGGCCGGGCGCGTCAACATCGGGGATTTGCCCGGCGTGATCCGCCTTTTGAAGCTTTTTGTCACCAATGATTCCGGGCCCATGCATTTGGCCTGGGGTTCCGGGGTTCCCACGGTCGCTGTTTTCGGACCTACGGTGCGCGGCTTCGGCTTTTTTCCATTGGGCCCGGCATCCAGGGTTGTCGAGGTCGAGGATTTAGCCTGTCGTCCCTGCGGCCTTCACGGCGGCAAAACTTGCCCGCAGGGTCATTTTTTGTGCATGGGGCTGATCACCGTGGATCAAGTGCTGGCTTCATGTCGCGAGGTTCTCAATAAAAAAACCGAGACTCCGGTAGCCGTGATATGAAAATCCTTCAACTCTTAAGCGAACCCTATGACTCGGGCCTGACCGCTTCCGCGCTTACGCTCGCCAAACTTTTAAAGGAAAACGGCATTGAAACGGGAATCGTTTGCCGCAAGAAATCCCATGCCTGGCAATGGGCCAATGATGAAAAAATTGAAACGTTGGGGTTTAGGGGCCCCTGGCTGGTGTCTTATCCCAAAATTGCCCGGTGGGTCAACAGTCGCGGCTGGAATATTCTCCACGCGCACACGGGGTCCATGCATACGTTGGCTTGGCTATTGGCGCGGCGTTTGCCGGTGAGCATTTTGCGTAGCCGGGCCGATGCGCGCCCCATCGAGAAGAAAGCCAGTTATCAAAAATTGTTGGAGAAAACACGGTTCGCCGTTTTTCCGACGCGGGTGATGCGGGAAAAATTTTTGATGGCTTACAATTACCCCATCAACCGCACTGCGGTGATTTATCCCTCTTTCGAGGGCCCCCGCCATGTCCAATGCGCGCCGAGCAGCGCTTTGGATACCCGCATAAGGATTTGTTTGGTCGGGCGTCTCGACCCGGTCAAAGGCCATAAGGATTTTCTTCAGGCCGTTCAACTTTTGGGTTCGCGCGCCGGGCAGGCGGTTTTTGAGATGATCGGCGCTGAAAAAAACACGCGCTTGTCCGATTTAAAGGCTTTGGCCCGTCGCGTGGGCGTTGAAAAATTCATCGAATGGCGCGGATTTTTGGGCAAAGACACGCTGGGCCAAGCCATGCGCCGGGCTGATATCGGGGTTATCGCGTCCCGGGGCTCCGAGGTTGTTTCGCGAGTGTGTTTTGAGTGGATGAGTTTGGGCAAGCCGGTGGTGGCCACCAAAGTGGGCATGATCCCCGAGGTTGTCGAGGACGGGAAAACCGGGTATTTGGTCGCTCCCGGATACTACGAGGAAATGTCTTATCGCCTGCGCCGCTTGATCGAGAACCCGCAGGAAAGGCAAGAGATGGGCCGCAACGCCAAAGCCGTGTTCGATGCGCGGTTCTCTCCCTTGGTTTATTTGGATGCGCATTTGAAGATTTACCGCGCGCTGGCTAAAAAAACGAGTGAGGTTTCTGAGGAAGCGGGTGTTGCTCCATGAGCGCCACGATTCTACACGTTGATTTCGAGCGCGTGTTTCGCGGCGCGGAAAACCAAATGTGGCTGCTGCACGAAGGGCTCCTTCAGCAGGGTTGGAGAAGTTTTTGCGTTTGCCGGGCGGACACGGAGTTCGACCGTAGAGCCAAAGCCAATGCCGTGCCCAATGTTTATGCCGTGGGTTCATCCGGAATCAGGGCCGGGGAATTTGATCCCGGATTGGCCTGGGCCTTGGCCAAGGTCATCCGGCAAGTTCGTCCTGACGCGCTTCATGCGCACAGCGCGCATGCCGCTGGCGTGGCGCTTTTGTCCCGGTTGTTTTTATTGGGTTCGGGGTTGCGTCCCAAACTCATTATTCATCGTACCGTCACCGATCCCATCCGGCGTTTTTCCCGTTGGAAATACAATAGGGCCGACGCGGTCGTCGCCGTCTGCAAAGCCATCAAAGACGGATTGGTCAAGCAAGGCGTCGATGAGCAAAAAATACGGGTTATTTTTATCGGCTTGCCTGAAGCGGAGTCTTGCCTGTCCGAAGAATCGGTTAATCATGAGAAAACTGAAACCAAACAATCAGCCAACGGAACTCTTCGCGTCGGCACATTGTCGGCTTTGGACGGCACTCAAAAGGATACGGCCACGCTCATTAACGCGTTCGGCCGTTTGGCGGCCCAAGCTCCTCAATCAGAACTTCATATTTTCGGCGACGGCGTGGACCGGCCGAGGTTGGAAACTTTGGTTGGCGGCCTGGGCCTAAAATCGCGCGTGCGATTCCACGGCTGGTGGGCCGGTGAGTTAAGCGGCGCCTTGGGACAAATGGATATTTTCGCTTTATCGTCCCTGAAAGAGGGCGCGTCCAATGTGCTGGTGGCGGCCATGAGGCAGGGATTGCCTTGCGTCACGACCTCGGTGGGCGGCAACCCCGAAGTGCTCGGCGACGCTGGTTTGCTCGTGGCGCCCAAAGATGCCGAAGGCATGGCCCAAGCTCTGTTGAAGTTGATCAACGACCCCGGAGAACGCCGTCGCCTGGGCTCGGCCGCGCGCGAGCGATCGTATCTTTTTTCGCTTAAGCGTTACGTGATCGCCATGACCGCATGTTATTCAAAAGCTTTAAATGGACGCTCCTAAGTTTATTTACATTTGCCGTAATTTTGATTTAAGCAACGGCAATTCCCGTTTGGTTTGGGAATTGGCCTTGCGTGCCAAAGCAACCGGACGAAACGTGGGCATTGTGGCTCACCGGATCGGCTTTCTCCCGATTTTTGAGGGCATCGAGTTCATCCGCGTGGGGCAGTTGCCCAAGCTGTTCGGGCCTTTCCGGGCGCGCTCCTTTGCGTGGCTGTCTTCGCGCCGGGCGAGGGAAGCGGCCGCGGGCGGCCTCGTCCACGGTTTCGGCGACAGCTATCGACAGGATATTTTGACCTTGGGCAACACGGACTGGACGTACGGCCGGCGCATCCCCGGCCGCAAACCCTCTGCTTCCGCGGTCCATATCAAAAGCGTGGCCTTGAAGAACAATAGCGCGACTTATATCACCGTTGTCTCCGAGCAAATGCGCCGGGATGTTATGGAATCCTTCCCTAATCTGAGTCCGGAACGCGTGCGCGTGATTTATCCGGGAGCGGATATCGGGCGTTTTCATCCGTCCCGCAAGCCGGCCTTAAGGGATAAGTGGCATCGCGAGCGCGGCATTCCGAAAAACGCCCGTTGGGTCGTTTTTGCGGCGGGCGGGGATTTTGAAAAAAGAAATTTCAAAACTTTGGTTCAGGCCTTGGAGCGCCTTGACGCGGACCGGCGGGCTTCTTGCGATTGGGTGTTTTTAGTGGCCGGGAGCAAGGAGCAGGATTTGCCCCTGCCTCCCGCCGTGAAAAAGCGCAGTTTTTTCATCGGACGCATGAATGATTTGTCCGAACTGTTCCCGGCCTGCGATTTAATGGTGTATCCGGCCTGGCATGATGAGTTCGCCTTGGTTTGCCTGGAAGCCATGGCCAGCGGCGTGCCGGTGCTGCTGTCTAAGCAAACAGGGGCTTCGGAGATTTTGCCTCATGAGTTGAGCCGCTTCTGCGTGCTGGAGAATCCGGGCGACCCTCGGGCCTTGACCGCTAAGATCGGCGAGTGGTTGAATGGTCGCGGCGATCAAACCCGGGAGTTGTTTAGAAAAGCGGCCGAGGGTTATGATTGGGAGCGATTTTACGGCGCTTATGCCGAGTTGTACGCGGAGATAGGCGCGAGGAGGGGATTGTCATGGAGCTTGTGACGTTGGGCGCGGCCGCGGCCGGATTGGGCGCGATCGGCGCATCGTTGAGGTGGAATTGGTGGCGGTTGCCTAAGAAGGGCATTCCTGTGTTGATGTATCACCGCATGGGCGAGCCGCCCCCGGAGAGCCGGCAAAAGGCTTTATGGATCAGCGCCCGGCGTTTTGAAGAGCAGTTGGATATTCTTCTTAAGAACGGCTACCGCGCGATTAATTTTGCGGATATGGAAGCCGGCCGTATCCCCGAAAAACCCGTGGTGATCACCTTTGACGACGGCTATTTGAGCCAATACGAAATCGCTTTCCCCATCCTTAAGAAAAAAGGAATGACCGCTGTTTTTTACATCGTGTCGGAAGCCGTCGGCAAAGAGAATATGTGGCATAACGCCGCCGAAGAACCCAGGCAGCCCATGATGGATTTGGGCCAGATCAAAGCAATGATTGCGGGCGGCATGGAAATGGGCAGCCATGCCATGACGCATACCCGCTTCCAAGACCTTTCGTTGGATCAAGCCCGCCGCGAGTTAGTTGAAAGCAAGAAAAAATTGGAAAGCGCGCTCGGCGTGCCCATGCTCTCCTTCGCGTTCCCCTACGGCAACGGCGAGGACGTGCCGGAATTAGTTGAAGCGGCTTTTGAATCGTACAAATGGGTCGTGGGCATTCATTCGGGCATTTGGACGAACCCCAACAAGCGCGCCGCGATCCCCAGACTCTATATCAAGCGCGGAGAAAACAATTTCGATTTGTACCTGCAATTAACCCGCGGCCGCTCGAGGCTTTAGGACAAAAAATTACATCAAAGCCATTGGCGGCGATAAAGAGAACAATTAAGAACAATGTCTGATACGCCAGAAGAGCGCGCCCGTCGCGCTATTGACGCGCTTCTTGACCGATGCGGTTGGATTGTTCAGGAAAAGTCCGCTGTAAACCTTTCAGCCGCCCGCGGCGTTGCGGTATGCGAGCTCTCTTTTCAGACCGGCGAGCCGGCTTGGGCAAAGCCCATCAAATTTTTGACGATCAGCTTCCCCAGTTGCTCGAAGAGCTTAATGGGGCGCTATTGGCATGACAGGAATAGTACTTCATATAGGTGGTTCTATTTCTATTTATACTAAATAGTAATTATAAGCTAACACTATTATTGACAATTAGACATACTATTGTATACTTAATTAATGCTTGAAATATCCCAGCAAGATATAGAAAAACGCCTAACTTTTGATAACCCGTGGTGGAGCGCGGGGGGCGACGTTGACCCCGCTTACCAGAATCTCAAGGAGCGCAGTTATCTGGCCCCCTTTGTTCATCTGGCGGCCAGTCGCGATGTTCGCCGCGCTGTTATTCTCCTCGGGCCTCGCCGCGTCGGGAAAACAGTGATCCTCCATCAAACGATCCGCCGCCTTTTGAAAGACGGCATGTCGGGCAACCGCATCCTTTTTCTATCCCTTGAAACACCGATTTATATCGGCTTAACGCTTGAGTCATTTGTCCTTGGCTTTATCGCTCGGTTTTCTCACAGCCGGGAGACCCCGCTCACCGTGATCTTTGATGAGATTCAGTATTTGAAAAATTGGGAAGTCCACCTGAAATCCCTGGTGGACAGCTTCCCTTCCATTCGGTTTATCGCCTCGGGTTCGGCCGCAGCCGCCTTGCGGCTTAAAAGTCGGGAATCCGGAGCCGGACGTTTCACCGAGTTTTTATTGCCTCCGCTTACATTCGCCGAATACCTGAATTTTATTGGCAAAGAAACCGAACTTATTCACATTGACGCGAATTCTAAAGTAACGGTACCTGACATCGAGGCTTTGAATACCGAATTTATTGAGTATCTTAATATTGGCGGTTATCCTGAAGCGGTTTTCAATCCGGCCGTGCGCAAAGAGAGCGCCCGGTTCATTAAAAGCGACATCATTGATAAAGTTCTTCTTCGGGATTTGCCCCAGCTCTATGGCATCCGCGACATTCAAGAGCTCAACCGCCTTTTTACCACTCTGGCCTACAATACCGGCAACGAGGTTTCACTGGAAAGCCTCTCCCAATCTTCAGGAGTTACAAAAACCACGCTAACGCATTATCTTGAATACCTTGAAGCCGCCTTCCTTATTCACCGAGTTCGCCGCATTGACCAAAACGCCCGCCACTTCCAGCGCGCCACAGCCTTTAAGGTTTATTTGAACAATCCCTCAATGCGCGCAGCCCTTTTCGGCGCTCCGGCGGAGGACGACCAGACCATGGGCGCTCTGGCCGAAACCGCGCTTTTCGCCCAGTGGTTTCACGAGCCCGATCTTGTGAAAGATATCTACTACGCTCGTTGGGCGGAAGGAGAGATTGACATCGTGTATCTTGATTCGAAAGCCCAGAAGCCCAGATTTGTGACCGAGGTGAAATGGACTGACCGGTACGCTAAAGACCCGGCCCAGCTTCGTCATCTTGCGTCTTTTCGGGGGAAACATCCGACGCTCGAAAGGTGTGAAGTTACCACGCGCACCGTCCGAGGGGTCGGCAAGTTGCCCGACGGTTCACCGGTTGAGCTCATCCCAACCAGCTTAGCTGTATACCATTTGGGTAAATTTTTGCTTGATTGGAAGAAACACAGCATGCTGCTCCAACAAAAGCATGCAGAGCCTTCCGGCGCCCTATCGCCTAAACCGGAGAGCGCGGACTCACATGAAGAATAGCGTCCGCGTTTCCCGAGGGAAAATACTCGCAGGCGATTTGGAAAAAACGCGCAACCAACCAAAGGCCCGAAAATGAGATATGGAGGGTAAGGTTTTTTGGGATACGGAACTAAAGCGTTATTGTTTCGCAGATATGGAGATTGTGGCTTGTGAACCAAAAGAAGATATAGACAGCGCGTCTCCTTCAAAATTAAAGGGATCAAAATAGTGAACATCATCCACATCACCGACAGCCATGAATTTTCCGGGGGCGTCGTTCAGATCAAATTATTGATGGAGGGGCTTCGGGATCGCGGGATCAAGCAGATGATTGTTTGCCCTTCGGGCGGAACGGTGGCCGGGACGTTTCAGCAAGCTGGTTTTCGCGTGCATACGCTCGATATGTTTCAGGATTATGACGTGATCGCGGCCTGGCGTTTGGCCAAGTTGATCCGGCAGGAGAAGCCTGATTTGGTCCATGCCCATCACCCGACGGCCCATGCCGTCACCTTGGTGGCCGCGCATTTCATCCGTTTTCGTCTCGTTGTTTCCAGGCGCGTCACTCATCGGATCAAACCCTTCCCGACGAGCCGATGGAAATACGGATCAAAAAAAATCAGCCGGTTTATCTGCGTTTCCGACGCGGTGCGCCGCGAGCTGCGCAGAAGTGGCGTGAGCGGCGAGCGCTTGGCTGTGGTGGGTTCGTCCACGAACCTTGAGCGATTTTCGCCGAGGCCGCCGTCTCAAAGAGTTTTAAATGAATTGGAAAAAATCGGGGAGGTGGCAGTCCCTAACGGAAATAGGCCGCCGTTGATCGCGGTCATCGCTAATTACTCGTCTTGGAAAGGCCAGGATTTATTTTTGGAGGCGTTCGCTCGCGTCCCCGCCGGGCCGATGGCCGTGTTGGCCGGGCGCGACACGGACGGACCGGCGATGCGCGAGCGCGT
>JACPAN010000003.1 GCA_016180815.1 Elusimicrobiota bacterium | reverse complement strand
AGGCTTACGTGCCCTGTGGGCACGCCGCGCCTCGCGGCGCCTTGCCTCGCTCCAAAATTGCCCCGGCAAATTGATCATTAATTCCTTAACAGACCCTAAGCGTTCTGTCCGACGGTATAATAATGTCCTCAATGCCTAAGAAAGCCATTGTTCTGCTCTCCGGCGGCATGGATTCCGCCGCGGCTCTTTATTGGGCCAAAAACAAAGGATATCGATGCCATTGTTTGATTTTTGATTACGGCCAACGCCACAAAAAAGAAATTCATTTCGCTCGGGCCTTAGCCCGCGCCGCCAAAGCCGCATGCGCCGTTATCCCCATCAAGTTGCCTTGGACCGGCGGCTCCAGCCTGCTGGATTCAACGCTCAAGCTTCCCGCGCATTCCATGACAAAAATCGGAAAAAATGGAATCCCCTCCACTTATGTTCCCGGCAGAAATACATTGTTTTTGGCCTATGCCATTTCAGCGGCCGATGCTCTGGACGCCGAAGCCGTTGTTTTAGGGCCCAATGCCCTTGATTACTCAGGATACCCTGATTGCCGTCCCGAATATTACAGGGCCATGCGCCGCGCGGCCCAATTAGGAACGAAACGGGGCAATAATGGTCAAACCATTCAAATCCTGACGCCCTTAATCGGGCTGTCCAAAGCCCAAATCGCCCGATTAGGCGCTGATTTGCGCGTGCCTTGGGAACGGACTTGGTCCTGTTATGCCGGAGGCCGGCGGCCTTGCCGACGATGCGATTCCTGCAAACTGCGCGCCAAAGGGTTCCGCGAAGCGGGTTTAATTGACCCCCTCATTGATGTCAACGTTAAATGACGACATTAACCATTCCCAGGCCCGATTCAATCTCTACCCTCACGGCAAAAGCGCGGGTCGTTGAAATTTTTGCCTCGATTCAAGGCGAAGGGTTGTTCCTGGGCACGCCCATGATTTTTGTCCGTTTCGGCGGGTGCAATTTGCGCTGTATCTGGTGCGATGAGCCGGACACCTTGGACATGAATACCGGCATCGAGACCGATCTGGAAGAAATTTCACATCAAATCCATCAACTGACTGCCTCGCCGGCTTCAACGTGGATCAGCCTCACCGGAGGAGAACCCCTGCTTCAAATCCCCCTGCTTGAAAAACTCTGCCCTTTACTTAAAAGCCGGGGGTTCAAACTGTACCTGGAAACAGGCGGAGTTTTGGATGAGGCGCTCAAATGCGTTCACAGCCGAATGGACCTCATTTCCATGGATATTAAACTGCCTTCTTCTATGGACCCGGCTTGGAGACCCAATTTTCCTTATGGAAATTGGTTAACCCGCCATGAGCGTTTTCTTTGCGTCGCCCCTGAAAAAACAACGGTCAAAATCGTCCTTACGCAAAGAACGGCTTTGGATGAGTTTTCTTCCGCCTGCAGCCTGCTGAAAAATTTCCCTCAAATTCCCCTGGTGGCCCTTCAGCCGGTCACCCCGAGAAACGGCTGCCGGCCTCCGAATCAGACGCAGCTAAAAAATTTCCTGAATTTAGCCTGGGATGAATTGACCCAGCCCATCCGGCTCATCCCCCAATATCACCCCTTCTGGAAATTGCCTTAGTTTCCTAAGATAACCATTTAAGCGTCGAATCTTGGAGGCTTCAATGTCAACCCGCACCAAACATTCACAAAACGCCGCGACGTCAGGCAATCATAAACCCAGTCCTATCCTTAAAGACGGGCCGCTGACAGGCTCATCGCTTCTGGGCCAGACCGGCCTTGCGCGTCTGGCGGAAACAGGGGAAATCGACACAATTTTAATGGTCTTTCCGGATATGCAAGGCCGCTGGATGGGCAAGCGCGTGACCGCGCCTTATTTCTTGGATCAGGCAGCGGACTCCGGCGTGCATGCCTGCGCTTACTTGCTCACCGCGGACATGGAGATGGAGCCTCTCCCCGGCTTCAATCTCACCAGTTGGAGCCAAGGGTATCAGGACTTTCACCTGGTTCCGGATTGGACAACGGCCAGGGTTCTTCCTTGGCTGCCGAAAACAGGGCTGGTGATCTGTGATTTGAACACAGAGGCCGGCAAACCCATTGAGGTGGCTCCGCGCCAAATTTTAAAACGCCAAATCGAACGCTTAAGCGGACTTGGCTTGCGCGCGAAAACAGCCTCGGAGCTGGAGTTTTATCTATTCAAAGAAACCTATGAAACGGCCCAAGCAAAAAAATTTCATGACCTGGCGACATTCGGCTCTTATATCGAGGACTACCATATCCTGCAAGGCACCAAAGAAGAACCCGTCAACCGGGATATCCGCAATTTGATGGAACCGGCCGGAGTGCCGGTTGAGTTCTCCAAAGGCGAATGGGGGCCGGGCCAGCATGAAATTAATTTGCGCTATGCCGATGCCCTGGAAATGGCCGACCGGCACACCGTGTACAAGCACGGGGCCAAGGAAATCGCCATGTCCAAAAATCTTTGCCTGACCTTCATGGCCAAATACGACAGCCGCTTGGCAGGCTCCAGTTTCCACCTTCACTCTTCGCTTTGGGATATCACCGGTAAAAAATCCAAATTTTGGGAAGGCCAAAGCCCAACCAAAACCTTCCGTTGGTGGCTGGGCGGACAAATGGCTTTGGCCAGGGAATTCGCTCTGTTCTTCGCTCCCAGCGTCAATTCCTACAAACGCTATCAGGCCGGCACATTCGCGCCCACGCGCATTGCCTGGGGGCATGACAATCGGACTTGCGGCTTTCGCATCGTGGGCCATGGCCCCAGCTACCGGGTTGAAAACCGCATACCGGGCGCGGACGCCAATCCCTACCTGGCTTTTGCCGCAACTATCGCCGCCGGAATCTACGGCATTGAACATAAAATCGAACCGCCGGCGGAAACAAAAACCAATGCCTATGAAAGCAAAGGCGTCCCCGAAGTCCCCAAAAGCCTACATGAGGCCATTGCTGCGCTCGAAAAAAGCAAGGTCGCCAAACAAGCCTTGGGCGAAGGCGTGATCGAGCATTACCTGCATGCAGCGCGCCTGGAACTGGCGGCTTTTGAGCGCACGGTCACCTGCTGGGAACGCGAGCGCTATTTCGAAAGGATTTAACCATGCGTCTTAAAAATAAAGTCTGCTTAATCACCGGCGCAGCTTCGGGTATGGGCAAAGTCGCCTGCCGCATCTTCGCCAAAGAAGGCGCCAACATCATCGCCTTAGACCTCAATGATAAGGCCGGGGCCGAGGTGGCGGCTGAAATCAAATCAAGCGGCGGGCAGGCGGTTTATGAGCATTGCGACGTGGCTAAAGCCCAGGATGTGGAACGCGCGATCAAAGCCGGGGTCAAAGCCTTCGGCAAACTCGACGTTCTCTACAACAACGCCGGCATTTTCCTGGAAAAAGATCATTCAGTGACGGATACCGATCCTGAGATTTGG
Organism: Elusimicrobiota bacterium; assembly: GCA_016180815.1. Taxonomy (NCBI): domain Bacteria; kingdom Pseudomonadati; phylum Elusimicrobiota; species Elusimicrobiota bacterium. The sequence continues at coordinate 135,676 of JACPAN010000003.1, read as the reverse complement.
GATCAAACTCAGGATGTCAACTTAAAAGGCATTTACCTGATATGCAAATACGGAATCCCTCATCTCTTGGAGAATAAAGGCGGCTCCATCGTCAATGTCGCCTCATTTGTGGCTTTAGTGGGCTGCTCCGTGCCCCAGGATGCTTATACCGCCAGCAAAGGCGGGGTGATTGCCCTGACCAAATCCTTAGCCGTGCAATTCGGGCCCAAAGGCATTCGAAGCAACGCCATTTGCCCGGGCCCCATTGAAACGCCTCTCTTGATGGAATGGCTATTTAAAGAACCGGCGGAAAAAGCCAAACGCTTGAACCGCATCCCCATGGGCCGCTTCGGCAAGCCCGAAGACATTGTGCACGCGGCCCTCTACTTAGCCTCCGACGAATCGACATGGACCAACGGCGCCGCCATCACCATCGACGGCGGCATCACGTCGAATTATTTTTAGCGATGCTGTCAAAACTCAAATATATTATTCGCATATCAGCAACTGGTCCTCTCATGATAATGACCGGCTGCGTACAGTATCTTCCAATGACTGTCTCAACCAATGCTGTCGGTTCAAAATTTGAACAGCCCGTTGATGTTGCGTCCGGAAGCTCCAGTGCTTACTACATACTCGGGATAGGACCGCTGGGAAATGATTCTCTTCGAGCTGCCGTCGAGGATGCTCTCCAATTTCGCCGCGCAAGTACCTTAAGCAATGTATATGTCGATCGCCGCCTGATTTGTTTCCCATTTTGCTATCTGCCGATTGCAACACGGGTTGACACAATGGTCTACGGCACTCTTGTAAGTTATGGAGGGTCAGCTTACGTTGGGCCAGGCAAAAGTGAGATTGATATCAAACATTTAAATGACGATGAAATTTTAGAGGAAATGCTTAGGCTTCATAATGCCGGGGAACTTGACACATTGGATGCTTTGCTTCGCAAAATAGGCAAAGACAAAACAAAAACCATCTTTGATCCCCTGGAATCCCGCTTAAAAAAAGAAAAACTGGCTTCGCCGGAAAAAGCGCTTTTAAATTGGTTCAAAGATAGAGAATTTGAACAATGACCTTAACCTCAAAACGATTTAAAATGACACCTATAGAAAAAATCATGGTGCCTTCAATAGGCTTGCGACATCTGTTAGACTATTAAGCAATGAATAAAGAATCGATGGAATTTATCATTCGCGGTGGAAAACCGGTGGCCGTGATTCTTGGAATCAAAGATTATCTTCATTTGCTTGAACAAATTGAAGATTCCGAGGACATTCAAGAAGTCGCGCGACTCAAAAAGAAAAAATTACGCTTTAGAAGCTTCGACGATTATCTCGCCAAAAGAAAATCCTAAATAGTTGCACCGCGTCTTTCTTGAACGAAAAGCCGAAAAAGATTTAGATGGTTTGCCCGGTCATATCCGTGAGGCAGCGATCAAGGCAATCGTAAATCTCGAACATAATCCTAGGCCGGCAGGCTCAAAAAAATTGAAGAGTGAGATTCGCAACTGGAGGTTACGAATCAGCGATTACCGAATCCTTTATGAAATCGATGACCGCTCAAAAACTGTGCTAATTTACCGCATTAAACATCGCAAAGAAGCTTACCGATGAAAAAACCGAGGCTTAAAATGCAAACAAAAAACAAAGAACAAATTATCGAGGTCATCAATCCGGCGACCGAAAGAATCATCGCCCATCTTCAACCGGCCGATGAAAAACAGGTGGACGCGGCGGTTGAAGCCGCCGAGCGCGCTTTATCGGGCCCTTGGTCCAAATTATCCCCTCGCGAACGGGGAAAAATCCTATTTCGCATCGCCGAAGAAATCAGAAAAAATAAAGAGGCTTTGGCTCAGCTTGAGACCGGCAACACCGGAAAGCCTATCCGGGATTCGCGCGATGAGGTGGATTTAGCCGCCAATTGCTTTGAATATTACGGCGGGGCCGTCACCAAGTTCTACGGCGAGGTCAATCCGGTCGCAGCCAAAGGCCTCTCCGTGACGCTCAAAGAACCAATCGGCGTGTGCGCGTTAATTGTGCCGTGGAATTATCCCCTGGTCATTGCCTGTTGGAAACTCGCCCCGGCGTTGGCTTGCGGCAATACCATTGTTTTAAAACCTGCGTCCTGGACCCCGTTGACGGCTATTGAATTGGGCAAAATCTGCCTTAAGGCCGGGGTGCCCGAAGGCGTGGTTCATGTTCTCGTCGGCCCGGGCCGAACAGTCGGCCATCGCTTGGTCAGCCACCCTAAAGTCGCCAAAATTTCTTTAACGGGCGAAACGGAAACCGGAAAAGAAATTCTTCGCATCGCCGCCGGAACGCTTAAACGCGTGTCCCTGGAGTTGGGCGGCAAATCCCCCAATATTGTTTTCGACGACGTGGACGTCGAAACCGTGGTTAACGGCTCCGTTTTTTCGGTCTTTTCCAATTGCGGGCAGGATTGCTGCGCGCGCAGCCGCTTCATCATCCACAAAAAAATCTATGACCGCTTTTTAGACGCTTTGGTCAAACGCAGCAAAGCCATCAAAGTCGGCGACCCATTGGATGAAAAAACCGAAGTCGGGCCCATGATATCGGCAGCCCAGCGTCAGACGGTTTTAAATTATGTGGCCGCCGGACAAAAAGAAAAGGCCAAACTCTGCTGCGGCGGAACCATCCCCGCCGCCGGCAACGGCAAAACCAAAGGGTATTACATCCTGCCGGCCGTGTTCGCGGACGCCAAACCCAAAATGACCATCGTGCAAGAGGAAATTTTCGGCCCTGTCGTCGCTGTTTTGCCGTTTAGCAACGAAGAAGAGGCTGTGACCCTGGCCAATGACACCATGTACGGCCTATCGGGCTCTCTGTGGACAAGAGACTTAGGCCGGGCCATTCGCGTAGCCAAAGCGGTTAAAACAGGAGTCCTCTCCGTTAATTCCTCCAGCAGCGTTTTCCTTGAGTCTCCCTTCGGCGGCTACAAGCAAAGCGGCTTGGGCCGGGAGCTCGGCATGAAAGCGCTGGATGGCTATTCGGAAACAAAGGCCGTTTTTTTCAGCGAAATTTAGCGGCTTAGAGAAGAAGGAAGCAGATAATTCGCGCGAAATTCTCCCACGGCGTTAAGGGTGTAGGCCGAAGGACGCGTGTGCCGGGCGTAAAGCGTATACGCCGAACTGGCCCCCAGCTCAATCCAAAATAAGGCCGCCAGGGGCCACCATTGAGCCCGGCCTTTTTTGTTGATCCATTGTTGAAGTGCCGGCCAGAAAAAAACCAGGGAACAAACGGTATAAGGCAAAAAATAAAACTGCCAAAAATGATGCACCTTGGCCCATTTGGGCGCCGCGCAAACATAGGCTAAAGCCGCCAAGCCGGAAACCGCCATTAAAGCGCGCCATGTATCGGACGCGGCCGTCATGCCCAGCCATCGAGATACCCGCGAATGGGGACGCGTCAAAGCCCAAGCCGAACACAAAACAGCCAGAAGTCCTGCATGGGAAAAGTACCGACGGAAACGCTCGATTTGACTCAACGCAAACTCGGCAATGTTGAACTTGCTGTGCGCAATAATTTTATTTCGGCCAAGCACCCGAAGAAACGTCTCCAATGAACCGCCCTGAGCCCAATAAAGATGGACAATGTTCAAAGCAAAAATCCCGATCCCGGATACGCCCAACACCAGGACAAGCGGCCCATGGCCGCGGCCGCGAATCAACTGCCGGCATTCAAACAGAAAAAGACCCAAACTAAAGAAAAGAGGCGCCCAATCAATCAACCCCCCCAGGATGACCCCGAGAAACAAAAATCCCAAAAATTTTGCCGACCCCGTTCCTCGGTACCGGCTCCAGGAGAACAGCTGAAGCATCACCGCAAAAAGCCCGAACGGCTCATAGCCGGGCATGCGCCCGAAAAAAGCGCCCATGGGCAAAGTCGCCATGAAAAAACCGGCCCAAAGCGCCGCAGCAAAGCCAAGCAACGATCGAACAAGCGCGACCATGATCGCCAAACTGCCCAGATGAAAGACAATGGCCGCGCCTCGGGCCACGGCAGGATCATCCGAACCGGTTAATTTAAAGGCGCCCGCTAAAATCAACCCGATCCCCGGCGGATGATGCCCGTACGCAATTTTTCGGCCCGCGTCCCTCTCCACCAAAAAATCATGGGCTCGCGTTTCGCCCAAACCCAACCTTAGATGGCTTAAAGCGACGGTGGTATAAAAAGCGCCGTTGTCCTCATGGATCAACCGCCAGTCTTTGCTCAAGCCGATGGACAAAAGACCGGCGGCGTAGGCGAACAAGACCGCCAGCCGAACGGTTTGAAATTTTTGAGCCAAAAAAATCAGCGGCCGCTTGCGAAAATCACGTTTTTGAGCGTTCGAACCAGAATGGATAAATCAAGCCAAAAATTTCTGTTGGCCAAATAGTACAGATCGTAAGCGAAACGCTCTTTGGCGTCGTCGAGATTACCCGCATAACCCATATTAATCTGAGCCCAGCCGGTCAAACCCGGGGGCGTGCTGTGGCGAACCCAATAATAGGGAATGGCCTTTTCGAGTTCCTCGGTGATCGGGGACTGCTCCGGACGCGGACCCACCAGCGACATTTCACCCTTTAAAACGTTGATCAGTTGAGGCAATTCATCCATATGCATCCGGCGCACCCAGCGCAAGGATTTTGGCACGCGCGGATCATCCTCGAGCGTCAGCGCTTTGCCGGGCGGCAGCTCATCAACCCGTTTCATGGTCCTGAATTTCCAGATCGTGAAACGCCTGCCGCCCAAGCCCACGCGCTCCTGACGATAAAAAATGCCGGGCCCCAGAACAAAGCGCACCCAGCAAGCGACCACGACAGCGGTCAAGGCCACCTGGCTCAATAGAAAAAAGGTCAGGAAAATATCCGAGGCTCTCTTGATCACTCCGTAAAACGTCCGCGCGCTCGTCGGCGAACAGACCCGCTCCACCAGCCACTCGGCTGTCATTTCATCCACCGGGATTTTGCCGGATTCAATCGCTTGATAAGAAAAAGAGCTGAAAACATTGCGGCCCGCCAACACGGCGTTTTTCAACGATTCATGATAGCCGTCGACGCCGGGCGCCGCCAGCAGCCGCCGGTCAAAAACAACGGGTTGATCCGCCGCCGGCTCCTCGCTGCCCGCTTCGTTATTCCAACGTTTCCTTAAATACAGGCGCCAATAATGAATTAAGGCGCCGGACATCAGCGCCCCCAGAACAAGAATGGTTTTCGGCGCGGGGATATTGAAAATTCCTGAAATAAAAAACAGGGCCAGGGAAGTCAACAGCACGGCGGTCACGATGCCGACCGCCAAAATACCCTCATCATGGCGGCGCAGCTGGCGCATCTCATAAAGCCCGCACAAATGAAACAGCCACAGCCAACAGACAGTCAAGGCGGAAAACAACAGAAAATGGTTCAGCAAAAAATCGGGTACGGCCACGGCTTCCGACCATCGCCGCAAAAGGGTAACCCAGAAAAAAGAAAAGAATATGGCGGCAGCGTCGCCCGCTAAAACAACCCAATACTTTCTCGACGGAAGCATGGTTTTGATTATACCAGCCTGGCATCCGGCTTGCCCCTATGCTTAAATTCAGTGTGCCTGCAACATCCCGGATGGGAACAAATGCGCCTCTGGAGCTAGGGGTTCCCGCAGGCCGGAAAACCAAAAAACAAAAAAGCATCCCCATGTCCATGCAAATCATGGCGGCGATGGCCGCCGGTTCCCTGTTGGGTTTGGCGCTGGGACCGCAGGCATCCCCCTTGGGCGAATTGGGCAAAATCGTCATCCAGTTGATCAAAGCAGCGGCCACGCCGTTATTATTTTTCGCCATCGTCAATGCCGTGCTTAAAGCGGACGTCAATTTAAAAAGCGGAGCCAAAATGGCGGGCATCGCGCTCATCAACGCAAGCATTGCGCTCGGCATCGGTTTGGCGCTTTCCAATCTCCTTCAACCCGGCCGCCACTTGGCTTCGATCGCGGCCGCATCCACGGGGCTGCCGGCCAACGGCGCCATTGTGAATCAAAAAATCGATATCTGGAAAACGATTTCTTCCTATATCCCCGCCAATTTCATCCAGCCATTTGCTGAAAACGCGGTGATCCCCATCATCATCATCGCCCTTTTGCTCGGCTTCGGGCTCAGGCGTCTGCGTTCAGAGGAAAAAGGGTTCGGCGAAAATTTCCATCAAATGATCGAAAATTCCATGGCCGCCCTGCAGCGCCTCATGGAAATTATTCTAGGGTGGATTATTCTCTTGGCGCCGATGGCGGTGTTCGGCGTGGTGGCCAAGGCCGTTGGGCAATATGGATTCGCCCCGTTTAAAGGACTGGGCGTTTACGTGGGCGTCGCGCTGTTAGGGCTCACCTTGCACAGCCTGAGCACCTATCAACTCTGGATTTCCCTGTACGCGCGAATGAACCTGAGACGATTCTGGCAAACCGTCAAGGAACCGGCGATTTATTCCTTTGGCGCCAACTCAAGCCTGGCGACGTTGCCCCTGACGCTCAAAGCGCTGGATTCCTTAGGCGTCAATAAAGCGTCCTCGGCGCTGGGCGCCTGCGTGGGCACGAATTTAAACAATGACGGCATTATCCTTTATGAAGCCATGGCCGCTCTTTTTATCGCCCAGGCGCATGGGCTTGATCTAGGCCTCGGCCAGCAATTGGTGATGGCGTTTTTCTGCCTCATTGCAGCCATGGGCGTAGCCGGAGTCCCGGAAGCGGGCTTTGTGTCCCTTTCCCTGGTTCTGGTCACCGTCGGCCTGCCGACGGAACTTCTCCCCCTCATTTTGACCGTTGATTGGATTATCGCGCGCGCCCGATCCGTGGTTAATGTGTTGAGCGATATGGTGGTTTCGATCTCCCTGGACGGGCCGCGGCCGCTACGAACAGCCCGCCTGGAAATTTAAAAACGAACACGCACCCCCCTGGCGCAAAATAAATTTCGCTGTTACTCTTAAGAAGCTATGAGAAGACTTGCCATGTTGAGCCTGTGTTTCATGATCAATCAAACCGCTTGGGCCAAAGCCCGGGTTGTCCATCCCGATGAGAGCCGTTCCACGGAAGTTTCGAAAAACGATCTTCAGGTTGAAGAGGACCGGCTTGTGGCGGCTTGCAATCTGGTCAGGTCCAGCATTAATGAAATCATTGATAACCTGCGCGCGGCCCAAGAAGACCATACGACGATCGATGACCCCGATGAACTAGAAACAAAGGCGCAGGTATTCGATGATGCTTGCGGCAATGCCGTCAATAAAATAGCGGCATCTAAAAACAGGATTCCGGAAGACGGATCCATTAACGTTAATTTATATTGCTGGAACCTCTTCGGCGAAAGCATCACAACCGTCGCCAACCACGCCGGCACGATCAACAACGGCGGCCTTGAATATCTAAGCGGCAATATTGAATACGCAGAGGCCGCGTCCAAAAAAGTGCGCAAGCAAATACTCACGCTGCGGCGCGGGCCCAGCGCCTGCGTCAGCTCCGATTAGCCCGGCCCGGGCTGATTTTTTTCTTATCCGGCGTCTTAGGCAGCATGGCCTTCAACTCAAAAATCTGATCCCGCAGGGCCGCGGCCACTTCAAAATCCAGCCGTTCCGCCGCCTCTTTCATTTGCTCTTCCAATTCCTTAATCAACTGAGGCGCTTTTTTCTTGTCTTCGGGCCAGCCCACCCCTTCCCTCACCAGGCTTAAGCCGCGCATTTTAGCCTGAACCCCGAACTCCGCCAAGTCTTCGACGCTTTTGACGATTTGCCGGGGCGTAATTTTGTTCTTTGCGTTATAACTGGTTTGCAATTTACGGCGGCGTTCCATTTCATCCAAGGCGCGTTTCATGGAGCCCGTCATTTGATCGGCGTACATGATGACCTTGCCCTTCAAATGCCGGGCGGCCCGGCCGCAGATTTGAATAATCGTGGTATCGGAGCGCAAAAATCCCTCTTTGTCCGCGTCTAAAATCGCCACCAAGGATACTTCAGGCAAATCAAGGCCCTCCCGCAGCAGGTTGACCCCCACCAAAACGTCAAAATGGCCGAGGCGCAAATCTTTCAAAATTTTGATCCGCTCCAAGGATTGAATATCGGAATGCAGGTAACGCACGCGCAAGCCTTTGCCTGCCAGATAGGCGTTCAGGTCCTCGGCCATGCGTTTGGTCAAGGTGGTGATCAACACGCGCTCCTTGGTTTTCACCCGTTCGTTGATTTCCCCCAACAGATGGTCCATTTGCCCTTTGATGGGATGAATCAGCACATCAGGGTCCACTAAGCCGGTCGGGCGCACGATTTGTTCGATGATGGATTCTCCGGCCAGCGACAGTTCGTAAGGTCCCGGGGTGGCGGAGATGTAAATCGCTTGATTCAACAGGCTCTCAAACTCCTTGAATTTCAGCGGCCGGTTATCCAGCGCGCTCGGCAGGCGAAAACCGTGCTCGATCAAAATTTCTTTTCTTGAGCGGTCGCCCTCATACATGCCGCGCACCTGGGGTAGGGTGACATGGCTCTCATCGATGAGCATCAAAAAATCCTTGGAGAAATAATCCAACAAACAAAACGGCCGTTCGCCGGAGCCCCGCCCGGAAATATGCCTAGAGTAATTTTCGATGCCGTGGCAAAAACCCATGGATTTCATCATGGCCATATCGTATTTGGTTCGGCTTTGCAGGCGCTGGGCCTCTAAAAGCTTATTCTGGGAACGAAGCTGGGCTAAACGCTCCTCGAGTTCCTGGGCGATCGTCGTCAACGCCGCCTGGATTCTCGAAGGCGGAGTCACGAAGTGCTTGGCCGGGTACACATGCAGGGAAACCTTGCGGCCGACGGCATCGCCGGTCACCCGATGGATTTCCTCGATGCATGAAACCTGATCCCCGTCCATAGTCACGCGCACGGGATGCTCGGCATAAGGCGGAAAAATCTCGATCCGGCCGCCGCGCACGCGAAAGCGCCCGGGCGCCAAATCAAGCTCATTGCGCTCATACTGCAGACGGATCAACTCATCGGTCAAACGATCGCGGGCATGCTCACCGCGGGTTTCAAGGTACAGGCATAAATCCTGGACGTCCTGAGGATCGCCGATATTGTAAATCGAAGACACCGACGCCACTACAATCACGTCGTTGCGGCTGACCAAGGACGACGTGGCCTTCAACCTCAAACGCTCGATATGCTCATTGATGGCCGCATCTTTCTCGATATACGTGTCGGTTTGGGGAATATACGCTTCAGGCTGATAATAATCGTAATACGAAATGAAATACTCCACCGCGTTGTTCGGAAAAAAGCTTTTAAACTCCGCGTAAAGCTGGGCTGCCAGAACTTTATTGTGGGAGATGACCAAGACGGGCCGGCCCCATTGGGCGATGGCATTGGCTGCGGTAAACGTTTTTCCGCTGCCGGTCACGCCCAAGAGAACCTGATGGCGGCAACCGGCTTTTAGCCCGGCCAACAGTTTTTTGACGGCCTGCGGCTGATCGCCGGACGGCTTAAAACGGCTTTTGAGCTTGAAGGGCGTGTTTGGCATGGCGCTCGGCAAAAAGACCCAAGCCCAGAAGAACCCAAAGCTTACGACTATGATCCGCCCTGTTGAGACGATGTTCTTCAAGCAGACGCTCAACGACCTGGGGCCGGATGACGCGCATCGAAGCCAACGCCCCGGCATTGACGGATTCCCGGACGAAACCCTGAAAAGCCGGGTCCGTCAACCAATGGGCCAGCGGCGGAGTGAATCCCTTTTTGGGAAGCTTAAGGATGGAATCAGGAAGCTTGCCCTTGAGCAAGCGGCGAAAAATCCATTTGGTCGTCAAACCGCGCACTTTCCAATGAGCCGGGATTTGATTGGCCATCTCGGCCAGCAACGTATCAAGCATCGGCGGCCGCACTTCCAACGAATGCGCCATGCTCATGCGATCGGTTTTGACCAAAAATTCATCGAGCAAATAACTGGTGCGATCCACGTAAAACAATTGATCCATAAACGGGGCGCCCGCGGCCTCATCAAAACGCCCGAGCACGGAATCATACGGCCGCCGGGAAGAAAGACCGGCCCAATATGAGTCTTGGTAAAGATCGGCCCGGTCATGCCAACTGAACGCCCCGCGCCAGGCGAAATGCGCCTGGCGGTAATCGTCCAGGAGCGCCTGGCCGGCAAACCGTTTGATTTTATAGTCCCAACTCACGCGCTCAAAACTCGTGGGCAGGCGTCCGGCCAGCCATGGGATAATTTTCCCCGTCAAAACACGGGGCAGGCGGCTGTAGTAACGCATCACCTTGGTCGCGGTAAACGTCGGGTAACCGCCGAACAGCTCATCCCCTCCATCGCCGGATAAACACACCGTCAAATGCCGGCGCGCCAATTTGCAAAGCATGTACGTCGGCAGAGCCGAGGTATCGCCGAACGGTTCATCGAAGGCGGCCAGCACGTTGGACGCGTAGGCGGCCAAATCCTTCGGGTACTCCATACGGATATCCGTGTGATCCGTGCCTAAATGCCGGGCGATGGCCTGAGCCTCCTGTCCCTCGTCATAGCTGGCTTCGGCGAAGGAGACGGTGAATGTTTTTAAATCCGGTTTATGCTGTTTGGCGAAATAAGCCATGGCCGCCGAATCAAGGCCGCCGGATAAAAAAACGCCCAGGGGCACGTCGCTTCTTAAACTGATCCGGACGCAGTCCGAAAGAACCGCTTCCAGCCGGTCAAGAGTTTCGCGAAGGTTATGCGAAAGCCCGCCGTTGAGGCCCGTTTGAGACGGCAACCCGCGCCAGTAAGAATGGGTTTCCCGGCGGCCCTGCGCGTCGATGGTCATCAATGATCCGGGTTCCAATTTAAAGAGATGTTTATAAATCGTCTTCGGCGTCGGGATATACATCAGCGTTAAGTGATCGTCGACGGCCGAGGGATCTATTTCCGTCAATACGGCCGGGCAAGGAAGCACGGCCTTGATTTCCGAACCGAACACCAGCCACCCGTCGAAAATACCCCAATAAAGCGGCTTGATGCCGAACGGATCGCGGCCGAGAACCAAGCGCTGCTTGCCTCGATCCCATAAGGCGAAGGCGAACATGCCGCGCAAGCGCTCGGGAAAATCAAGGCCGTGCTCCTCGTAAAGATGGACAAGGACTTCCGTGTCGGAATTCGTTTTAAACCGGTGGCCGCGGGTTTCAAGCTCGCGGCGCAATTCGATGTAATTGTAAATTTCACCGTTGAAAACAACGCCCACGCTTTCATCTTCATTGAAAATCGGCTGGCGGCCGCCGGCCAAATCGATAATTTTGAGGCGCCGCATCCCCATCCATAGCGGACCGTCGATGAGATAACCGTCGTCGTCAGGGCCGCGATGAGTCATGGCGCTCGTCATGCGCTTGAGCAAGGCCTCGGCCTCTTGAGGAGAGCCGAAAAAACTCCGGGCGTTCGGAAGCCTAAAAAAACCGGTGATGCCGCACATGGAAATCGTCCATCAAATCAAAAGCTAAAACCAACGCCCAGAAAAGCGGCGGACATACGCACTTCATTCTCCTGCCATAACACGTAAATGCCTTCAGGCGCCTGAGGGCCTCCCCTCAGCCGCAATCCCCCCTGTCCCGTAGGAGCGGCCATATGATTGACATAACCGATGCCTCCTCCAAAAACCTCCCACGAGGAGCCAAGTTTCCAACCAAGCATCACGCGCGCCTGGGACGCCCAGCCGCTGAAGGGCGAAGAACCGCTGAACACGTCCGTCAAATCCATCAAAAATGAGTAGTTCAACACGGTTTCTGTATACATCGACGGGCTCCAGAACTGCTGCCAGCGCGCGCCCAACGGCAAAGCAAAATTTTCGATGGATACGCGAATTCCGCTCCTCTGCGTTCCGCTTGGATCGAGCCCGACCTCGGAGCTGACATCGACGCCGTTGATGAGGATATGACGCGACCGTTCAAATTGATTGGTGACGACTCCCATGCCGGCCATGCCGGCCAAAAATCCGTTCGGACCCGAGGCCAAATCCCGCTCAGCCACCAGTTGCCACGCTTGGACGGAAATACGCATGGGCGCCGACTGATAATTGCCGACCCGCTCCAAAGCCAACGTCCTGCCGAACTGAACGGCTCGAAGATCGATGCCGAACTCGGGATAAGCCGGGTGCCTCCAAAGAGCTTCCCAAAAAAAACTTTTCGACATTTCGCTGTTGAGGTAATCCGGGCGCCGGTTGGGATTGACGGAAAAAGCCTCATAACGCATCCTGCCTTCAGGCAGCCACCCCAAGCGTATGGTCATCGCATTCAAAGCCGCCGGCCGCCAAACAACGGCCGCCGTCAACAAAACCGCCTTCATGACTTTTGTGCTCATTTGATGCGCCGTGAAACGCTCAGCATTAATAATTTAGCGTCCGTTTCCGTATTCTTAAAAAGAACGACGGCATCGGAAAACGAGCCGACATTGCCCGTTAGATTGGCGTCCCGGCTAAACTGCCAAAAAACGCCGCCATATTTGACGCCCATAGACCAAGGGCCGCCGCCCAAGGAACGGGCCAAGGACAGCATCAGCTCGCTATAGACGGATTGGCGATCCGGCCATCCGGCCACGCCGATTGAACCGGCGAATTCTCCTTTCCAAGGGCCGCGATGGCCGAACCACACGGAACTAAAATACGTGCCCAAGCGAACGGTCGAATGAGATTGGCGCCCGTCGCCGACCAAATCATCCAAACGATGCCGTTGGCTCAATAGAATCGGGCCCAATTCAAACCCAAGTCCGGTCGGAAAAACCCACCCCCACCCGGCCGACACATTCATTGTTTCCACTCGGCGCCTGATCTGCTGATTGCTCATGGCGCGGCGCTGCCCGTCCAAATACTGCCACTTGAACTTTTTGTAAGTTTGGTGAACGACGGGGTTCTCCCGAAATCGAGTCTGGTACTCCACTTCCATATAAGGACGGTTTTCGTAGGAGGGTTTCTCCTCCCAAATATGGCCTCCGGGCCCGGCGCCCTCGACTTCATAGTTCGCCGGACCGAAAGAAACCTGCAACTCCCCCCCGGACAAAGGAACGCCGGCCAAAACGATCCCCAAAACAAAAATAAAAAATTTAGCCACTCAGATCTTCCACTTCTTGAGATCGGCAAGATATTGGACCGCGGTCCAGTCAAGGCCGATCGGCGTAATCGTCGCATACCCTTGCTCAAAACTTTCGACATCACTGCCGGGCGTGGGCACGCCCTGGACGTTTTTAGCCAAAAGCCAATAGTACCGGTGGCCCCTGGGATCGCTGCGCATCGTGACTTTTTTTCCATAAAGACGATGGCCCAAATGAGTCACGCGGCACCCCTTGATCCCGGATGTCCCGTTTCTCTTCCCCGAAGGCACGTTCACATTAAGAGTGATCCCCTCGGGCAGCCCGTGCCGCAGAACGCCTTTGGCGACGCGCGCCGCGATTTCAGCGGCGCCGGAAAAGGCGGCCGGATTTGCCTCCGGCGTTCTTGAAACCGCGATGGCGGGCACGCCGATCATGGTCGCCTCAACAGCCGCGGCCACGGTTCCCGAATAAATAACGTCTTCGCCCAAATTCAGCCCGCTGTTGATGCCCGAAACCACCAGGTCCATGCGCCCGCTCAACAGGTGCAATAGTCCGAAACGGGCGCAATCCGCCGGCGTTCCGTTAAGAATATACGTTCGCTTTGAAATTTGGCGGACCCTAAGGGGTTTATGAAGGGTCAACGAGTGGCTGGCCGTGGAACGCTCTTGATCCGGGACAATGACGAAAACGTCGGCAAACTTGGCTAAGGCCCGTTCCAAAGCCTTAAGCCCGGGACCGTAAATGCCGTCGTCGTTGGTAATTAAAATTTTTCGTTTGGGCATATCGTTTCTAAGTTTTGTCGATGCGCGCTTCCCCGCGGACCAGCTTCGCCAAAGGAATCATCCCAAGCGTCGCAGCCTGAAACGATTCCGCGGATTGTTCGCGGGAACCCCGGGGAAACGGCTGACGGCCGGATCCCAGCGCCTGTCTTAAGGCTTCCGTCAGACCGGCCTCAAGCCGGGCGTCGTCGTTTACGATTGTAGCTATTCCCAAACGTTCGAGACATCGCGCATTCTCCTGCTGATGAGATTCCGTCGACGCCGCCAAAGGGATCAAAACGGCTTTCTTTTGAAAATACAGCAATTCAAGGCAGGTCATGGCTCCGGCGCGCGACACGACGCAATCAGCGGCCCGATAGGCCAAACCCATCTCGTCGAAATAACCGGCGCAGCGGCCCAAGCCGGCCAACGGCCCATCGGCTGCGTATGCTTGGCTCATTCGTTCAAACGCCGAAGAACCGGTCACATGAAAAAAAGAAAAACGACGGCCTTCATCGTGCAAGGTTTTCAACGTTGCGATCGCGGCTTGGTTGAGCGAATAAGCTCCTTGACTTCCCCCGAACACAAGCACGCAGGGCAGGCCGGGCTCCAGCCCCAAGCGCCGCCTGGCTTCTTCGGGACCGACGGACATGGATTCTTTCAAACGCCGCCGCAACGGCGGCTCCACAAACAAAAATTTAGGGCCGGAAACCGAATGCCGCGCCCCAGGCATGGCCAAAGCGATTTTATCCGCCAATGGCGCAAAAACGCGATTCGCCAAGCCCATCACAGCATTGGGCTCAAAAATAATCGTCGTTAAGCCCAATGTTTTTGCCGCCAGAAGAACGGGAAACGAGACATAGCTGCCGAACCCTACGACCGCATCAGGCTTCCAATCCTTTAAAGCCCGCCGGCACAAAAAAAAGGAACGCGCTTGCTTAACGGCAAAAATGGGTATCCGGCCCAGGGAACGCCACCCTCGGGGCCAGCCCAAAGCGTCCAACGATAAAACCGCATGGCCTCCTTCCTCCAGGAGGCGCCGGGCTAGTTCGCTTTGCGCCCTCGCCACAAAAAGACAGCTCCACCCCTGCTCTTGAAGCTCCTCGGCCAGAGCCAAAGCCGGATAAATGTGCCCGCCGGTCAGGCCCACGGCCAAGACAATTTTTCGCTGGGCGCTCATGGGCTGAATTCTAGCGGTTCAGGAATGGATGCGCTCAGCGCCTTGGGTCCAACGGGCCGAGCACTTTTTGGATCAGGGCATATAAAGCGTAGAAATCATAAGGTTTGGCGATGAATTCGCAGCCCTCCAGACGCAGGCGTTCGGGGAATTGGCTGTCGAAATGCTTGACGGTCACCATAATAAAACGCGTCGCCGATAACGTCGAGTCTTCGCGGATTTTATGAAACAGCTCATAACCCGTCATTTTAGGCATCATGTGATCGAGGATGATCAGGTCGGGCCGCTCGCGCTGGGCCATCGACAAAGCCTCGGCTCCGTCCGCAGCCTCGAACAGCCGGCATTCGTAAGGACCCAGCGCCAAACGCAAAAGCTCCCGGGAGTTGGGGTCGTCGTCGACTAGCAAAATCTTTTTTGTCGCCATGGGGATAACGGCGCTTTTATGATAGCGGGCTTTGGGCTTGTCAAGCAATAGACCTTTATATCTTAAAAGGCAAGGGGCCGAGCAGCCGTTCGATGGCGCCGACCAAGGAAGCCACATGGAACGGTTTAGAAACGAAATCGCAACCCTCCAGCTTCAAAAGCTCGGGAAACTCGCTGTCGAAATGTTTGGTCGTCACCATGATGAAGCGCGTCTTCTTCATGGCGGTCTCCGCCCGCACGCGCTGGAAAAGTTCGTAGCCGGTAAAATTGGGCATCAAGTGATCGGTGATGATCAGACCGGGTCTTTCTTTCAAAGCGACATCGAGGCCCTCTTGGCCGTTGGCCGCTTCCATCACTTCGCAATCATATTTGGAAAGAACCAAACGGATGAGCTCTCGGGCGTTGGGATCGTCATCGACTACTAATATCTTTTTTGGCATCGCCTGGATTTTCCAAGAAAAGTTTGTCTATCACAAATCTAACAGACCCCCCCTATCTTCGCCAGGGTTAATTTTTTTGATTTGTGGGGGATTGGCGCCCCTTAGGGACCGTTAATCGCGGCTGACGCGGCGCAAAGCGTTGTCCGCGAAATCGAACGTGTGGTGAATCCCGGCTGAAAAAACCCACCCTCCTCCGACCGTGCCCTCTTTGTTGGGCGCATAAGATAAATCCATGCGCACGACAGGCACCGTGGCGCTGCGCGTGAACCCGAGCCTCAAACCCAAGCCCACATTGTGCTTTAAGTCGCGAGCCTTGCGCTGCTCGCCTTCGGACCAAACATAGCCCGCGTCCCAAAAAAGAATCGGGGCGATGGAAACGATATGCAGCCAGTCTTCAATCGCATAAAACCGGGACTCGGCGTTAAACAATAAACTTCTGGTGCCGGTAAAGGCGTTAAACCGGTAGCCTCTGAGACCGGCATTGCCGCCCAACATCAACTGTGAATCCCTCTGCAGGCGCAGGCCGTTGGCTATTTCGCCGTGGATGACCAAGGTGTTTTTGGGTATCAAAAAACTTTTGCGGTAATAGGAACCGTACGCCGAAGCCACCACATGCCGCCATTGGGAATCGCCATAAATGAAATAAACGCCGCCGCCTTCAAGCAAAAATTGTCTCGGCCCCAAACGCTGCCCCTTGCGCACGGTCAGCCGGGGCAGCACCTCGTTGCGCAAGGCGCCTAAATCGCGCGATGCATAGGCCAGCCTGGCCTGCGCCTGCCAGCCTAAATTAATGTCTTCGATCAGCTCGAATTTATTGATGAGATTATCGGAAAAATAATCCGACTCTTCGTAATCCACGGTCCACTTGATCATGCTCAAGCGGCGGTCATCGGGGAGCGCGAAGCTCGATCCGGTTACGGATGAACCGAACACGTTCTCGACAAAGGCGTAACCGTAGGTGCTGCGCACCGCCCGGCGGCTGGTGGCCGTCAAGGGATGGCCGACGAAGGCTTCATAACCGCGGTACTCTTCGCGGATGCGCGCCACCTCTTCGCCGCTCTTATAAATAGGATCAACGGTCGTTCCATGACGGCCCTGCACGCCGGTGGAATACGGGGTCAGCAAAGAATAAACGGGCAGGGCCAGGCTGACTTCCGTGTCATAACCCTGGCTTGAATTTGAGTGATACAAGCGCGCGCTTAACCGGCTGCCCCAAACGCGGGGATCTCGGTAAGAAAAGCCGCGGCTGACCGTGCCGAAACCGTCGTTATAATTCGTCTCAAGGGTTTTGCCCCGGCCTAAAAAATTCCTTTCCCGAAGAAGCATGCCGAACTTTTGCTCTCCGGCGGCGAATCCGATGGACGGAGAGATATCGGTCGTCCAGGTGTCCTGAACCCGGACCATCAAGCCGACGGTTCCGTCGGGTCTATCCCAAGGCTCGATTTGAGCCGATTTAATGAACGGATAGGCGCGCAAATTGCGCTCCGAATTTTCAACAAGATAAGGATCAAACGTGTCGCCGGGTTCCAACAAAATTTCCCGGCGCACGACGCTTTCTCTGGTCAGGATATGGAGCTTGTTGACCCAAGTATACGGCGGTCTGTTTTCATCGGGATGAGCGGTGTCAAAAACATCGATGCGTTGAATCTCAATTTGGCCGACGCGCGCAGGTTCCTGCGCCCCGACAGACGCCGCCCACAAGAATAAAAACAGATGGCTCAATTAACAATTTTGCCAAATATAGGAATTATTACAGGAGCAAAATCGCGGCGACCGCCGCGCCCAATATCCCTAAGAAATAAAACGTCTTTTTGGAAAAACCCTCGTGAAGAGGCTTGTTCGGCGGGGGTTTTGGAGCGCGCAGGGGTTCCTGCATGCCTTGGGCCAGGACGACGACGCTGTCGCCTGCGGCCAATAACGTCGTCTTCCCTTGATTGTCGCGAACATGGACCTGCCCGCCGTGAACTTCGACCGTGGTCTTGCCTTTTAAATCGGGATCGACGGAAACTGAAAAATCTGTCCCACGCACGGCGCAGACGGCGGTCGGGGTCACGATTTGGAAACCGCCTAAAAAATGGGCGATGACGCTGCGGATGGTGCCCATCTCCAAACGAAAACTTCGCTGTTGCGATAAAAACGAATCGACGTGAATCAGACTCCAGGGCCCGATGTCCGCGGTTGAACCGTCGGGCAGAAACAGCATGGCCCTGGTATCGGCCTGGCCGCGGATTTTGTCCCCCTCGAAAACGTCGATGCCGGTTTCAATCGGCAGCCACAAAGTGGAATTGACCCGCAGCACATGAACCGTTCCCCTGGCCACCTGCAATTTCGCCGGCGAACCCGCCCAGACAGCAGGCACGGCCAATAAAAATAAAAACCACAACAACCCGCGCATAATCACTCCCTGATTAAGCTTAGTGCCGGAATTCTCCAAAAACAAGCAGGGCCCCAACAAATGTCTATTTCGGGCTTTGATAAACTGCGTCCATGCAGCGCTCAAAACAGTCGCTTGGCTTGGCGTTGGTCGGCTTGGGCCATGTGGGGCGCGGCTTCTGCCAACTGTTGATCAAACAAAAAACAGCGCTCGAGCGCCGGCTGGGCGTTGAGTTGAGGTTTCTTTGGGTTTGCGACCGCCACCCGGATAAAAAAATAAAAAATCTCCGGCTGCCTTCCGAAACCCGCGTCACTCGCAATATCAAGCCGCTGCTTGGCGATCCCCGCGTTGATATCGTCATCGAGTTGATGGGCGGCCTGACGCAAGCCCGCCGCCTGACGCTCGAAGCCCTGCGCAGCGGACGCCACGTCATCACCGCCAATAAATTGATGCTGGCCACTTGCTGGCCGGAGCTCCTGGGCGCGGCCCGCAGAAATAACGCCCATCTTTTCTTCGAGGCCGCGGTGGCCAGCGGCATCCCCATCATCCGCTCCATCCGCGAAGGCCTGGTCGCCTCGCGCATCCATCGGATCGAAGGTATTTTAAACGGCACGACCAATTACATCTTAACGCGCATGATGCGCGACGCCATGCCCTATAAGGAGGCGCTCACCCAGGCCCAGCGCCTGGGCTTTGCGGAAGCCGACCCCAGCTTGGACACCAGCGGCGCGGATACGGCGCACAAACTTTCCATACTCGCCTCCCTGGCATCGGGAAGCTGGGTCTCCCCTGCGACCGTTTACCGCGAAGGGATCGAGCGTCTGAATTTAACGGATATTCTGTTCGCGCAAAACCGGCTTTCCCTGGTGCCCAGGCTCCTGGGCATTGCCGAAATCAACACCGGCGCGCGCGTATCCGCCCGCGTCCATCCTTGCCTGATTCCCATCACCGACCCTATGGCTACAGTAGACGACGAATACAACGCCATTGCCGTATCCACCGATGCCGCCGGAACGATTTATTTCCAAGGCAAAGGCGCCGGCGCCCTGCCCGCGGCCAGCTCAGTGCTTTCCGATCTGGTTGATTTAGGGCAATTGATCCTCTCTTCGGCTCAAATGCAACTGCCGGCCCAGATGCGGTGACCGCTCTGGCCATGCGGCAAACCCGTTATTCTTATTATCTGCGCTTCGCCGCCGGCGACCGTCCGGGCGTGCTGGCAAAAATCGCGGGCATTTTCGGACGCTGCGGTATTTCCATCGCCCAAATTTATCAAGACGCTTTGGCCGGGTTGCCCAAAGAAAAAGGCCGGGCGCCGATTGTCGCCGTCACCCACCCGGGCCGTGAAGACGCCGTGCAAAAAGCGTTGGCCTCCTTCCGGTCCTTGCGCCGGGATATTGACTGCCGAAGTTTCTTGCGCATTCGTGGATGAGCTCTAAAAAACTTCTCGTCATGAAATTCGGCGGCACTTCGGTCGCCAATCCCGAACGAATTTTAAGCTCCGCCGCCAAAGTCGCCCGCGCCAAAAAACACGGCCGGCGCGTCATCGTGGTCGTCTCCGCTCCGGGAGAAATGACCGATGAATTGATCGATCTGGCCAAAAGCGTGACCCGCGATCCCGATTCCAGAGAAATGGATATGCTCTTGGCCACCGGCGAACAAGTCGGCATCGCGCTGTTCGCCATGGCCTTGAAGGCGCGGGGCGTCGACGCCGTATCGCTGACCGGCCCTCAAGCCGGCATCCTAGCCACCAATACGCACACCATGGCCAAAATCGTCCGCATTCAACCCGAAAAAATCAACAGGGCATTAAGCGAAAATAAGGCGGTCGTGGTCGCGGGTTTTCAAGGGATCAACCCCCACGGGGAAATCACCACGCTCGGCCGCGGCGGGTCGGATTTGACGGCCGTGGCCCTGGCCTCGGCGTTTGACGCCGAAGCGTGTGAGATTTATACGGACGTCGAAGGCGTCTATACCGCGGACCCGCGCCTGGTGCCGACCGCCAAAAAAATTCACCGGATTTCCTACGACGCCATGCTTGAGCTGGCCTCGGCCGGGGCCCAGGTGATGCAGCCGCGCTCCATCGAGGTGGCCAAACGCTTCGGCGTTCCGATTCACGTCAAATGCTCGTTTACCAATGAGGAGGGAACCTGGATTATGGATATCAAAAATAAACGCAGGGGCATGGAAGAAGCCCAAGTATCGGGCGTGGCCCTGGACCGGAACCTGACCAAACTAACCGTCAAGAATGTCCCGGACCGTCCGGGCGCGGCCGCCCAACTCTTCGCCGAGTTGGCTAAAGAGAATATCCCGGTGGATATGATCGTTCAATCCGCGGCCAGAGAAAAAGGCGTCAACGATATTTCCATCACCGTCAATCGCGGCGTGGCCCCCAGAGCGCACAAAGCCATGGAACGCGCCTGCCGGATGCTGGGGGCCGAACATGTGGCGATTGAAGAATCCTGCGCCAAAGTTTCGGTCGTGGGCACCGGGCTGCGCAACGAAAGCATCCTGGCCGCCAAAGTTTTTCAAACGCTGGCCGATCACAAAATCAACATTCAGATGATCGCCAATTCCGACATTAAAATCGCCTGCCTCATCAACGCCAATCAAGCGGCCGAGGCATTGCGCGCGCTTCACGATGCGTTTCATTTGGGCCGCCGTTCTTAGCTCGGCGGGCCTCTTCGCCGGCGCCGCCTCGGCTCAAGAAATTTCAACCGGCACGCTTCATTGGGGCGGGCATTTGATCGTCCGTTACACGGCGGACACGTCGACTGGAGCCGTGGATGCTTTCACCGTCGGCGAAACCTTACTTCATGCCCTCTACAAGCCGCACCCCAAAGTCGCCATGCGTGCCCGCTTGGTGTTGAATAAATTGCACAGCCGACAAGAAGGGCTGCGCCACGCCTATTTAGAGTATGAGGTTTTCCCCCGCTGGGATATCGAAGCCGGACAAATCTCCATTCCGGTCAGCCGTGAAATTACGGCTGCTCTGCCTGATCTTGATTTTTCCGAACCGGCTCTTTTCGCCCGGCGCCTGTTTAACCGGGAGCCCGAAGGAACGGATATCGGCGCCAAAATCAAAGGCCGCTGGAAAATGTTCCACTTGGGAGCCGCTGCCGTCAACGGCGCCGGCCCTAATGCCGCGGATGATACGGGTAAAAAATCGTTCGCCGGGCGCTTGGGCGGCGAATGGCGGGAATTCGCCCTGGGCGGCTACGCTTATCTGGGCGATCAGGCGGATTCGGCGGGACCCGTGCTCCGCAATCGCTTCGGCGGCGAACTGCGCCTGGGACCGCCCGGCCAAAACCTGCGCGCCGAATACCACAGGGGCCAGGACGGAACCTTAGTCAGCGACGGCTGGTTCATCCAAATGGACGCGGCTTTGGGTATTTTTTCGCCGGAGGCCTATCGCAAGCTCGAATGGCTGCAGCGCTTGCGGCCCGTCGTCCGTTTCGAATCCTATGATCCGGACCGGCAGACAAGGAACGACCGGCAAATGACGACGCGCGCCACGATCCATTATTACTTCTCCAACGATTTCCGCCTGAGCGTGCAATACGACGCCGGACGCGAAGAAGACCCAAAAAAACAAATCGACAACGACGCGTTCACGGCCCAATGCCTGCTTCGTTTTTAAGAGCGCGGTTTCGCCCCCGCACCCGTTCCCAGCGGGCATTTGAGATAATCTCTTCCATCATGAACAAACGCGCCGCCGGCTTCGGCATTATTTTAACCGGAGCGCTGTTGACCGCGCTCTTCGGCGATTTCATTTGGCCGACCAGGGCTGAACCTTTTCCGGTGGAAACGCTCAGCGCGGTCCCCTCCTTTGACGGGCTATTGCCCACGCTGCCGGCCCGCAATACGGGACGCCTGGGCCGGGTCGGCAATGCCTGGAATATGGCGTTCATCGGCAGTGAAGAGCAGATCATCGGCGCTCTTGAGGAAGCGGGCTGGACCCGCTTGGCCCTGTCCATCCCGCAATCCATTCGAGAAGGCCTGGCCCAGATTGTCCGCTGGGAACGCCTGACCAAATTTCCCCCCATGAACCTTTACAAGCTCAACGGCCGCATCCAGGATCATAATTGGGCCCAGGTCATCACCCCCATCGCCAAGCGGCATCATTTCCGGCTTTGGAAATTGCCCCATATCGATCAAAAACAACGGTATTTGTGGTGGGGCCACGGAGATTTTGATTTAAGCGTGCGTTGGCATGATCTCTCCCATGTGCCGGACCCGGATATGAACATGGAACGCGACCATATCGCTGGAACGCTCAAAGGATCGCGCTGGGTCGAATCTTTAGAATGGCGTCCCATGGCGCATATTCCCAACAAAGGCAAAAACGATAAAGGCTACCCTTTCTTTAACGATGGACGCATCTTGCTGGTGACGCTCAAAAACCCCTCGGAATCTTCAAAAACGCTAGACTGAGCCATCCATGACTAAATTTAAAGCAGGGCCAAAAGCCAAACAATGGATCGCGAGGGATAGTCGCGTCATTTCCCCCTCCTATACCCGCGGCTACCCTGCGGTCATCGTGCGCGGACGCGGCGCGCGCGTCTGGGATGCGGACGGCCGCGAGTACCTTGATTTTTCGGCCGGCATCGCCACAGTATCCACCGGCCACTGCCATCCGCAAGTCGTCCGCGCCGTTCAAAAACAAGCGGCAGAGCTCATCCATATGTCCGGTACGGATTTCTATTACCCGGCCCAAATCAAATTGGCCGAAAAACTATCCGAACTGTTCCCGGGCAAAGAGCGCGGATCGGTTTTCTTCGGCAATTCCGGCGCCGAGGCCATTGAAGCCGGCATGAAATTGGCCCGCTACGCGACGCGGCGGCCCCGTTTTATTTCCTTTATCGGCGCTTTTCACGGCCGCACCTTCGGAGCGCTGTCCTTGACCAATTCGAAGGCCGTTCAACGGCGCGGTTTTGCTCCGCTTCTGCCGCAAACCAATCACGCGCCCTACGCCTACTGCTACCGATGCCCCCTGAATCTAAAATACCCGTCCTGCAAAATCGCGTGCGCGGATTACATTGAAGATGAAATGTTCCGGACCACGGTCCCTCCCGAGGAGGTGGCCGCCATTGCGGTTGAACCCGTTCAAGGAGAAGGCGGCTACGTGGTGCCGCCGCCGGAATGGCTCGCCCGCGTTCAACAAATCGCCCGCAAGTACGGCATTCTTGTATTAGCCGATGAAGTCCAATCCGGCATGGGAAGAACCGGACGCATGTTCGCGGTGGAACATTTCGGCGTGAATCCGGATATGATCGCGCTGGCCAAAGGCATCGCCTCCGGCCTGCCCTTGGGCGCGCTGGTCGCCAAAAAAAGCCTGATGACCTGGCCGCCCGGAGCCCATGCCTCCACATTCGGCGGCAATCCGGTGGCGGCTGAAGCCGCGCTCGTCACCATCAAACTGCTTGAAACAGAATTGATCAACAACGCGCAAATCCAGGGCCGCTACTTGATGCAGAATCTTAAGGCGCTCCAGGATGAGTTCGAGCCCATCGGCGACGTGCGGGGCTTGGGTCTGATGATCGGCGTCGAGATGGTGACGGATCGCGTCACCAAGAAACGGGCCGGAGCGTTGAGGGATTTGATCGTCGATAACTGCTTCAACGCCGGGCTCCTGCTCTTAGGCAGCGGTCCCAATACCATCAGGTTCTGCCCTCCGCTGACCGTCACCAAAAAAGAAATCGACCGTTCGATCGATATTTTACGTCGGGTTCTCAACAAGTCTCTAAAGAATCGAAAAACGGCCTAAATTTTAACACCGCTCCACCGGATTGAAACAGCGACCCCCCTTGACCAATCCTCGTTTCCGGTCAATAGTTGATGGTTGCCTCAGCGACCGCCTCGAAACGGCAAACCCGTTCTTTGAAAGTCGGGGACGCGAAGCCATGGGCCCTGTTGCCTCAAAAGCGGCGATCCCTTAACCCCCAAAATAAAAGGGAACCGCGAAGCACTCTTCCCCCACGCAAGCGGAGCGAGCCGCCGGTGGGCGATAGGGCAGCCTGGCTACCGAAGGCCGCTGTGCTTAAACTATGCCGAAGCAATGAAGGAAGCTGGAAGCTTCCTTCATTTTGTTTTTAAGGAACGCTTGAGCGACCGAACGACTTTTTGAGCCAAGGGTTTCTCAACGAACAGCATGATATCCGAATGAATGGTGACGATTTCCCAGACGTTCAACCCCGCCCTGGCGATGGGACGCACCAAGCGCTCGATCGCGCCCGGAGCCTCAATCGATTCTTCGCTGGATACGGTGATCTTAACCAAACCCTTTTTAACGGCCGAGCTCTTTAATTGAGGGATACGCGCGGCCACCTCAGCTAAGAACCCATAGGCTTTTTCGCAGTCTTTCTCAGGGACGTAAACGGCAAGAAAGGATTCGCTGACTGTAATCGAATAAATCGAAACGCCCGTTTCCTTCAGCGGCCGGCTGATCTCATAAAGAATGCCGGGCGTCGACACCAAGTCCCTGCCGATGAACGTCAAAGCCGCCAACGGGATGTCCAATAGACGCAAGGCGGCGTGCGGCGTCTTCAAAATTTCGGTTCCGCCCTTGGCCCAATCATCGCTTTTATAGGAGATCACGCGTGCCTTTTTGCCCGCTTTAAGATAGCGCAGAGCCCCAGGATGAACCACGCGCGAGCCCGCCGAAGACAAAAAATAAAGCTCCTTGGCCTCAAGATGAGCGACTTTGGCCTTGGGGTGAACGCCCGCCACATTGGGGTCCCAGGGCAAAACACCATCCACGTCTTTGACCAAAATCACTTCATCGGCTTTCAGGATATCCGCCAGCAAAAAAGCGGAAATATCGCTGCCGCCGCGGCCCAAGGTCACCACTTCGCCCGATTGATTTTTAGCCACGAACCCGCAGACAACCGGAATGCGTCCGGCTTTCAAATGCCCGCCGATCACGTTGTGAACCATGCGCTTTGATGATGTCAGCAGTTTGAAATTCCTGATTTCATTGACTTTTTCCTTCAGGGGAGCGGCGTGATTTTGAAGAGCGACGGCCAACGGCCAATTTTTGTCCCATGGGGTGATGGCGACCGAATCTTGACCGGCAGTCTTGAGCGCAGCGGCCAAAAGTTGGGCCGAGGCCCATTCTCCTTGGGATAAAAAACGTTCCAAATCCAGGGCATCCGCCCTTTCGCCGGCAGCGCGGATAAAAGCGTCATAAAGATGGTCCGTGGTTTTTCCCATGGCTGAGACCACGGCCAAAACTTTCTCTTGGCCCCGGTGCATGGTGGCTAAGGCCTGTGCCATAGCCCGAACTTGTTCAGGGGTGGCTAAAGTAGAACCGCCTAATTTAACAACACGCAGCATCAATTAAAGCCTTCGATTCGCAATATCTGATTTTGCCAGAAACTCCTCGATTTTATCCCAATAGAGTTCACCCGAAATGCTCGGACCCGCGCAATGGCTGCCGCTAATCGCCCAGAACTCCTTAGGTTCCTTGGCTGCCTGGAACAGACGTTCGCCAAGGGCAAAGGGAACGATTTCATCGTCCCGGCTATGAATAATCAATTTGGGAGCGCTGACGCGGGCCAGCTTATCCGCGGCTTCAAAACGCTGCTTGAGAAAGCGTCGCACCGGCAAAAAAGGAAACATCATTTCCCCCATGTCTACGGCCGAGGAAGGGGAGCCTTCTGTGATGATGGCGCGAATTTTCACGCGGCTCGCCAAATCAGCGGCCACCATCCCGCCCAACGACTCGCCGAAAAGAACAACGTCGTCCGGGAGAATATTCTTTTTGTCCGCCAAAAACCCATAAGCGGCCAACGCGTCGCGATAAAGCCCTTGTTCGGATGGCCGGCCGGCGCTTTGGCCATAACCTCGGTAATCGATGATGAAAACACTAAAACCGTGTTCATGAAATCCCGCCAATGTCGCCATCCGATGGCTGATATTGCCGCCGTTGCCATGAAGAAAAAGAACCGTCGCCTGAGCCCGGGAATGGGGCATCCACCAGCCGCAAATGGCAACGCCGTCTTGGCTGGTCAAATGAATATCTTCAAAGGCAAGCCCCGCTTCCCGCGGCGTGGCCGCCACAACGCGGTCTGGAAAATAAATATTCGCCTGCTCAAACGCCCGGAGGCCGAAATAAACCAGTCCCCCCAAAACAATGAAAACAACCAGCGCGGAAAACATTTTCAAAGGCTGGTTTTAGCGGGCAATCAAATGGCGGTAAGCGGCGCGGCCGAGCATCCTCAGGCGCTCGCTCCAAGGCAATCGCCAAAGATTGGTTTTAACCACGCCTTTGGTGAAAAATGTTTTTTGGGAATAATCGATGGCCACATTGATCACCACGGGTTTTTTATCCTTGGCTTTTTCCAATGCCGCATGAATCGTTTTATCGATGGCCGCGTCATTAGGCAAATCACAATAGTGGGCATGGCAGGATTTAGCCAAGGCTTCCAAGTCATACGGATGAAGCACGCTGCACGTATCCCGGTTCAAGCTGGTCCGCTGGAACTGAACG
The DNA here is from genome assembly GCA_016180815.1 of Elusimicrobiota bacterium. NCBI lineage: Bacteria > Pseudomonadati > Elusimicrobiota > Elusimicrobiota bacterium. Next base: position 109,003 of record JACPAN010000003.1, on the reverse strand, counting down.
ATTTGGCTTAACTCCCCGTCTCTGAGCACAAAAATCAACGGCGCGATCCCGTAATGCGAGGCGCTCATCAATTCCAAGCCGGTCATCAACAAAGCGCCGTCGCCGGCTAAAGCCGCCACCGGCCGGTCAGGGTTAACGAGTTTCGCGCCGATAGCTGCCGGCACCGAATAACCCATGCAGGAATAATCAATGGGCCCGATAAAACAGCCGGGTTGATCAAGGCGCAGCATTTCCATGGCCACGAACGTGCCGTTGCCGGAATCCGTGGCATAAATGGCATCCGGGCCCAGAATCTTTTGGAGCGAGGATAAAAACAAAGACGGGGTCACGCGTTCCTTGCTGGGCGATTGGCGCCAATCGTTCCAAATATCCTCATGCCCCCGGCGAATTTCCTCTTTTAACGCCGCGTTCTGGGGACGCCGCTTGAGCCGCTCCAGCAAGCCCCGGACAAATACGCCCGCGTCCGATTCAACGGCCAGCTTGGCCGGATAATTTTTATGAAAAACATCCTTATTAATATCCACATGAATCAAATTTTCCGGCGTCTGCAAACCGTAGCTGGCCGTGGCCACCTCGCCGAACCGGCAGCCGATGGCCAATAAACAATCCGCCCGGTCCATAATGTTGCGGACAAAGGCCGGGGCCGCATTCCCGAACGTGTTCCAAAGCCAAAGGGGATGATGCTCCGGAAAAACGCCTTTTCCCTGGACCGTCGTGACCACGGGCGCGCCCAGTTTTTCGGCCAATTCGATTAATTCCGCTTGGCAGGCCTTGGCCCCGTTGCCGATATAAAGCGCGGGGAACGCCGCGCCCTCAAGCAGGCGGGCTGCTTGGTCCAAATCTCCCGAAGAAGCCTCGGGCGGACGCAACGACCCCGCTCCGTCGTAGCTGAGCGGCCCGATCTCATGGCTGAAAAGGAAAAAATTCGCCGGGATTTCAACGGCCACAGGACCCGGCGTGCCGCTTCGCGCGATGGCGAACGCTTGGCGGACAATCGGGTAAATATCCTCCGGGCGCTCGGGCCTGAACGCCGCTTTGGTGATCGGACGCAAAATCGCCAATTGATCGATATGATGCAGTTGATAAGATTTGCCCGTGTCCCGGCGCATACCCGTGGCCAGAACAACCAAAGGCACATTGTCCATGAAGGCTTCCCCCACCCCGGAAAGGCAATGCGTCACCCCGGCTCCGGGCACCACATTGGCCACGCCCACTTGATCCGACGTGCGGGAGACCCCGTCCGCCATGAATGAAGCGCATTGCTCATCAGTCACCAGCATCGGGGTCACCTGCTCGGAGCGCTCCAACGCATCGTAGAGCTCGGTGTTATGCGTGCCCGGAATGCCGAATGTCCAGCGAACGCCCTCGGCTTCCAAAGCTTTAACGACCAAATCAGCGCCTGTTAATTTCATTAAACCCCCACGGGCTGGGTCTTGAGTTCCCCAACCCTGCTGCGAACGGCCTCAGCCGCTCGATCCGCCAAAGCCATAATCGTCAAATAAGGATTGATCTGGGCGCATTTAGGGAACAAGCTTGCATCCGCCGCAAACAACCAAGGCAGCCCATGCACCTGGCCCCAAACATCGGTCACCGAATCTTGGGCATTCGTTCCCATACGGCAGCCGCCCATCAAATGCGCGGCGGAAATGGAAACCTTGCCCAGCTTGAAATCATCACGGGTGATGAGAGCGTCGATCTGATTTTTTTCTTCGGCCTCGATAAAAAACTTCTTGGCGGCCGGAGCATGCACGCGCCGGGCGCCGGCGGCGAAGAAAATCTTGGCCGAGGCGCGCATGGAAGCGACGAACGAATCGATGGTTTGATCCCCGATGCGGTAATCAACCACCGGATTGCCCTCATGATCGATCGTGACGCGGTTTTGAGCCAGCGCCTCATCTAACGCCAGAACAAGAATCATTTGCAATCGGTCCATCCGCTTCATCATGGACGCGTGTTCGGGCCCGAAACCCGCCAGATTCTTGGCTGTGACAAAGGGAAAGTACATGCAGGTTTCCAGCAAAAACTTGTCGGGGTCGACGAATTCATCGCAGTAGTAGCTTTTAGGATGACCGTAATAGTTAGTAATGGACCGGTCATGCTGAGCGACCAAAATCAAAGCCGGGTGGCATGTCCAATAGCGCCCCAAAGCCGGCAGCCTGCCCCCCAACCCCGATCGCAACAGTAAAGCCGGGCTGTTGACCGCCCCGGCGGCAACAACAACGATTTTGGCCTTAATTTGATATCGGCCCGGCGCCCATTTTGAGGGCTCCCCCACGCTTTCTTGGGGGTGGACGACGGCCTCAAGCGCGCGGGTTTCCATATCGATGCGCTTGACCTCGCAGCGGGTGATCACCTGAACGCCTTGTTTTTCCGCGGCCGGGAGCTGGACGCGATGAGTGCCCTGTTTGGCCGCATTCGGGCAGCCCATATTGCACATGCCCGAACCCTGACAACCTTTCAAATTCAACGGAAATTGTTCGACCTGGTAGCCCAATTGCCGGCAGCCCTCATAAAACAAACGGTTATTGTCATTAATCAAATCAGGTTCAAGCAAATGAACGTTATTTTCTTCTTTATATTTTTGGGAACGCCTGCTCAAATCATCCCAGGATAATCCGGGAACGCCCCATCGCCCGAGCGTTTCCTTGGGGATCACCAGCGAGGTGCCGGTGTAAACCACGGTCGAACCCCCGTAAGCGCGGGCAAAGGCGAGCGTCATATTGCGATCCTTGGTTAAAAAACCGCCGCCGTCAAAATAAAGACGGTTGGCCATTTCCACTTCCCGGCCCGTGTAATCCGCTTCCCGGAATTTTGGGCCCCATTCCAAAACCGCGATTTTCATTCCATGGGCCGCCAGGGGAGCCAATTCCTTGGCCACGGCGCCGCCCCCGGCGCCGGAACCCACGACCACGATGTCGAATTCTTTGGTATGCATCAACGCTTTAAAAGAGTATTGCCTTGTTTGGAAGGACGGTACCCGACCGGCTCGTTGATTTCGGTCCGTCCGTAATAACCCATAAAAATTAAAGTTTTTAAACCCCAAAATCCGTTACGCAAAAGGCCGATTGGTCCCTCTTGCAGCCAACGACAAAGCCGGGAGCGCCCAGTTGCGTCCAACCGGCTTAACGATTTTCCATAGCGCAAAACGGATAAAACATCGATGGCTTTAAGAAACAGCAAAAATTGCCGCTGCATGGTTTGGGGCCGCTTGGACAAGGCATTTTCGATGGTCAGGAAAAAATCCGTCTTTTGGGTCTGGGTTAACAATGCGACATCAGGCGCAATCGTTTGCGCCAAAACCCATAAAACTCCTTTTTGTCCGTCGGAAAACACAAGCATGGAAGAAGTTTATATAAAAGCAGGCTGGTATGGGTATCAACATAAAGACCGCGTTGCTTTTGATTGCTTTAACCCCGGCCGGCGCGCAGGCCTTAAACACTGAATGGGGTTACGAATACTGGGATCTCAGTTTCTTCTCGCCTTCGCGAATTTGGAGCCTCCGGCTTCAAGAACGCGGAAAAAAAGGGACGGGGTATATCGAGTATTACCGCACATCGCGTTTCAAACGCCAAGACAACACCGTTCATGGAGGGATTGTCGGCAAACTGGGCCCCCTTGGCTGGGATTTGAAGGCCGGCTTTACACCCAAAGCCGCCGTGCTTTACCGCCAAATAAGCGAAGTCATTTTCTATCTGCCGAGTCCCGGTTATACCCTGGAGCCCTTTGTCAGGGGCAATTACCGGCGCTTTACCGACGCCAAAGTGACCACAGGAGAAGCGGGCCTGCGCTTTAGCCCGCTGTCAGGCTGGGATGCTTCGGTCCGAGCGGGTTATATCCAAACCGCGCTGGAAGGCCCGGCCACTCAGAACAAAGACGCCGGGTCTCAATCCTATCAATTGGGCTATACCTGGAAAGAGGCTTTACGAATATTCACGTTTTACGGATCATGGCGCGAATTCTTCGATTCAGGCAATCCCTCCAATCCAGGCGAATACAGCATCGCCGAACGCGGGGGAGGACTAAGCTGGGCTTTAATCTCAGCCGGAAAACTCAAAGCCACTCACAGCCAGGAACGCCGCAGCAACGGCGCTTCGATAAAAAAATACTCCCTGGCCGTTGAAACGTCCTTTTAAATGGCATTTCTCATTGCCGTCTTGTTATTCAATGTGACTGTTTCGGCCGCGCCGCCGGCAATCACAATGAAGACGGTGGCGACCGGCTTCAAGCATCCGGTCAGCTTGAAATTCGACTCCTCGGGGAAAGCTTATATCGTCGAACAAAAAGGCTACGTCCGCGTCATCGAGAACGGCCGGCCCGACAAAAAACCTTTTTTGGACTTAAACCGCAAAGTAACCAGATTTTTATCGGCCTCCTCGGAACAAGGGCTCTTCGACATCGCCCTGCATCCGGACTTCCTTAAAAACGGACGGTTGTTCGCCCATTACACGGACAAAAACGGAGATACGGTGATCGCGGAATACAAAGCGGCCGGCGGCCAAGCCGATGCCTCAACCGAACGCGTGCTCCTGCGCCAACAACAGCCCTACTCAAACCACAACGGCGGGCAAATCGAATTCGGGCCGGACGGTTATCTCTACATCGCTTTAGGCGACGGCGGTTCGCGGGGCGATCCTCAGGGCAACGCTCAAAAACTGACGACCTTGCTGGGCAAAATCCTAAGGCTGGACGTTTCCACGCCGGTACAATACACGGTACCGCCATCCAACCCCTTGGCCGATGAGGCCAAAGACAATCCTGGGATCAAACCGGAAATCTGGGCTTTCGGACTAAGGAACCCTTGGCGATTCAGTTTTGACGGCCGCTTCCTCTATATCGGCGACGTCGGCCAAAACAAATGGGAAGAAATCGATGTGGAAGACACCCGCCAAGGCGGCGGCAAAAATTACGGCTGGAATATCATGGAAGGCCTGGAATGCTACAAGTCAAAAGAATGTGATCCAGCAGGATTGACTCCTCCGGTCCATGTTTACCCCCTCTACGAACAAGGAGACTGCAGCGTCACCGGCGGCTATGTTTACCGGGGTCCCGACACCAAACTTCAGGGTATTTATTTTTATGCCGACTATTGCAGCGGCACACTGCGTTCATTTCGCCATAAAAACGGCAAGACCACCGAACACAAAGAGTGGCGCGAACTCAACCCGGATGGAAAACACTGGGAAAAAATCAGCGCTTTAGGCCGGGATCCTGAAGGTGAAATTTATTTAGTGGATCATGAACGCGGCAGCATCCTCAAGCTTGTTCCCTAAAACCGAAAAATCCTTCTGATCCTCGACTCCACGACATAAAAAGCGGAATCTGGCTTGGGTTCTTTCACCGCATAAATTTCGCTCCCTAATGTCGCCTGCGCCAGATAAGGGATATATTGGATCAGTTCGGATTCGGCGGCGCGCATGGTCATGACGCGGCGAAAAATCTCTCTACCGCCTTTACGCCGTTGCATCTCATCCCAATGTTTCCCGAGGCTTTGATTAGGCTTGGAGACAAAGGGATTTTTTGCGTCGTAACGGACCGGATGAACAACGATTTTGTCCCCCATTGCGCTCGTATAGCGTCCATCTTTTTCTTTTTTGATCAATCCCCATCGGTAAAAATCGTTCAAAACTTTCACGATAACCGCCTGGGAGAATCCCAAAAGTGCGGCCAAATACTGTACGGTCCAAGAACCCATGTCCTCGCTAAAAATCTGAAGCGCCCAATAATGCGACGCCGAGCGCTCGATGATTTGCGCTTGATTTGGGCCCAGGACCAATTGCCGCCCGGCTCTGGCCTTTGCAATGGCTTTGCCCAGAGGATGCGCGCTGCGGGATTCAACCGGAGGCTTCAGCAAAGGCGCCAATACGCTGCGAAACCCTTCGCCCCCGAAAAGAGAGCGAAGATAGGCCGACATCAGCCTCCCTAAAGCCCCTTCGGTATGGCGCAATCGCAGTATGGTCGCTACGGCCGTGACCACGGGCGCGCGCGGCAAGGAACGCCCCTGCTCGATATTCAAATACTGGTTGTAATTGACGCCGAAAAGCCGGCGTCCGCCGTTAGTGTGGTAAAACGCATAGGCTGAGGAATACCCCGCCCCTTCGCGCAGTTTCCTTAGAACCGGACCGAATTCATAAGGCATGTTGTCTTCATTATAGCCTATAGTTCAATTTGATTGAACTATAGCTGAAAAAATATCAGTCTAATTGCGTGGGACTTAGTCCCCCCTTCCAGGCCCCAGAAGACTCTATTCACCGGGAACAGCGGGTGTTATCTTGATTGGGTTAGTAATGAATAAAGGAGGCCCCTGCCATGAAAGCGAGAATCATACCCGCCGCAATTGCGTTAATTTATTTCGTGCCCATCGATATCCAGGCTCAAGAAAATGAAACTTTAAAGCAAAGGCAGCAGTTGGAACAAATCATGGACGGCGGCGCCGGACAAGGCCGGCAGGCCGGACCCGTACCCGTGAGCAACCGCCGCGAGGAACGCATCGCCAAACTCAGGCGGCTGCATGAACTTTACGAAATGAAGCTGGAAACCACAGAACTTAAGAACCGGGCCCAGCGCAACGTGGAGAGGGCTGATGAAAAATCTAGAAAACTAATTGGTCCCGAGATTGGCACGGATGCGATGGGTTGGCTGTTGGCCGGACTCTCGCTGCTTTCAATGGTTCCAGGATGGTGGATAGCCGCTTCTATTCTGGGAGTCCTTTCGGCGGCTTCTTTTGCTTCAGCCCGATTGATCAACCAAGCCAAACACTCCGCTAAACAAGAAGTTGAATATCAAAGATTCGTTGTCAGGTCTCACGAAAAACAACTCAACAAGATCGAGGAAGATATCTTGTCCGTTGAAGAAGAACTGCTTCCCAACTCCTAAAGATGCGGAAAAATAACAAAGCCAAAAAACCGGCTTTAAACCACAATCGGCTGATTCCATCAGCTTTGACGGCCGTTATTTTCTTATCGCTCACTCCCGTTGATTCAACGGCCGCGTCCGCCAGGGAGGCGCTGCCGATTGAATATTCGCTTCAACGCCGGATGGACGGACGCTCTGCCGTAAAAAACAATATGAACAATCACGCGGCTAATCCCGCATCAGCGGCATCACCAACAATTCTCACTCCGTTGCCGGTTACTAGCCTGATGGAAAATACGGCCCCAAATATAACGCCCATGAATATCAAGCTTGTAAAAATGACCGGCATTCCAAAAAAGAACCCCATTCTTAACGAATCCGTAGGCGCGGCGATGATGACGGCCATGATGGCCACCTCGTACACAATAGCAATGGGAAGGCGGGGCATGCTCAAAAGAACGGGCGTTTCCGGGGCGATCAGCGGCTTTGCCGGAGCCCTAACTTTCAACCTTCTTGACCAAAGTCGGCAACGGCAAGAACGCTTGGGGTTATCAAGCCTTGCGGCCGGGATTGCCGGAGGCATCGCCACAGGATTGATTTTTAAAGCCGGGTTGATCGATTACAATGTTTATTTCTGGACCTCATCCGTATTGGGCCTATTCGGCGCTATACTCGTAGAACGTTGGCGAGAATAACCCCGCCTAGTTTCTTTCCGATTTAAATCCCTTGTTGTCAAATAAATAAACCTGGGCCCGGCTTTGGATTCGGCGTCCGGCGAAAGCGCGTTCCATGGCTTCGCCGATGGCGCCGGGGTCTTTTCGTTGATCCACGACAGCCAAAACAGAAGGGCCGGCTCCCGATAAACAAGCGCCCAGCGCTCCGCTTTTAAGCGCGGATTCGATCACCTGATTTAAACCGGGAATCAAACGGGCGCGATAGGGCTGATGCAGCCGGTCTTCCAGAGCTGATTTAAGCTGGCCGAATTGTTTAGTTTCCAACGCGCAAAAGAGAGAAGCCAGCCTCCCTAAATTAAAAACCGCGTCCTGCCTGGGAACGCTTTTAGGCAAAATGCGCCGGGCTTTTTCCGTGGGTAGATTAAAAGAGGGGATGCAAATCACGGCGGCCAATTCACGGGGCATTTTTCGGGAATAAGCCTGAACTTTGCCGCCGGCAAACCAAGACAAGCAGAATCCGCCGTAAAGCGAGGCTGCGGCATTATCAGGATGCCCCTCAAGGCGGGCTGCTTGCGTTAACGTTTCTTCATCATGGTCCTCGCGTTTCGTCAAGAGACGCGCCGCAACCAAGGCCGCCAAGCGCGCCGCGGCCGAGGAGCCCAGCCCCTTGCCCATGGGGATGCCGTCTTTTGAACGAAAACGAAAACCATTTTTAGGAAAAGCTTTTTGCAAAAGCGGCCAAGCCGTCCGAACAATTAAATTTTTGGGCTGATAAGGCATGCCCTGCGCCTTAGGCACGACCTCAAGCTCCAATTCCAGATAAACGCCCAAGGCCGCGGCCGCCACATCGAAACCGGAGCCTAAATTGCCTGATGAGCCGGGAACGCGGATCCAGACTTTTTTCATCGCAGGATACGCTTAAGCGCGGCCTCCACGGATTTCATGTCCGGCTTGACCGTCATCGATTTGCTCTTAAAGCGAAACGGGCTGTCCGGGTCTTTCAAACCGTGGCCGGTTAAAATGCAGACGATTTTCATTCCGGATTCGATTTTTAGACGGCGATTTTTAGCGTATTTAATCAACCCGGCGACCCCGGCCGCCGAAGACGGCTCGCAAAAAACGCCCTCGGTTTGAGCCAGCAACCGGTACGCCTCCAATATTTCCTTGTCCGTCACCGTGTCGATGGCGCCGCCGGACTCATCCCGGGCCGCCAGCGCGCCTTTCCATGATGCCGGATGGCCGATTCTAATGGCCGTCGCCACTGTTGCCGGGTTCTTAACGGGCTTGCCCAGGACAATAGGCGCCGCGCCCTTGGCCTGAAATCCCATCATCCTGGGCAATTGTTGATTGCGCAAATATTCTTTATACCCCCGCCAATAAGCCGTGATATTGCCGGCATTGCCGACGGGCATGAATTGATAATCCGGGGCGCGACCCAATGCCGAGCAAATCTCAAAAGCCGCGGTTTTTTGGCCTTCCAAGCGATAAGGATTGGTTGAGTTGACGATCGTAAGATTGAATCGAACCGCAGCCTCGCGAACTAATTTTAAACATTGATCGAAATTACCCTTAACCTCGATCACTTTGGCCCCGTGGATGACCGCTTGGGATAGCTTGCCCGCGGCCACATGCCCCTTGGGCAAAAAAACAAAACAGGGCAATCCGGCGCGCGCCGCATAAGCGGCGGCCGAAGCCGCGGTATTTCCGGTTGAGGCGCAGACAACCGCTTTGGCCCCTTCCTCAACAGCCTTTGAAATCGCCAACGTCATGCCCCGATCCTTAAAGGAACCGGTAGGATTCGCCCCTTCAACCTTGCAGTAGAGGCTCTCTTTGGGCAAATTTAATTTTTGCCCCAGCCGATCGACGGCAACCAGGGGAGTGCCGCCTTCGTTTAAGGAGATAACCGGAGTTTTCCCGGTGACTGGAAGGTGCTCCCGATAACGATCAATAATGCCCATGGCTCAACCGGCCTTATTTAAGGATAATAGGAGCCCTTAAGCTATGAAACCCAAACTCATCGAGCTGACCGAGCGCCAAGAACGCCTGCTGTCCGGGCCGCCGGAAACCGCAGGCATGAAATCAGGGCACGTGGTGCTTGCCGTCGGCGAGGAATCAGGACGGCATTCGACCGGCGAGCGCGAAGAAATGATTATTGTCCGCTCCGGCGCCGGCGTGGTTGAAATCGATGGGCAAAAACCTCTGGCCGTCAGCCGGCAAATCATCTGCTATATTCCCCCCGGCACCTGGCACAATGTCAAAAACAACGGGCGGGAGCGGCTCGATTATGTTTACGTGGTGACGCCGGCGGGAAAAGCGTCTTAAGCCAGCGCGAACATCGCGTCGATGGCTTTTTTGGCCTTGACGCGAATGCCTTCGGAAACTTCGATGATATGATCGGGTCCGGGATTGCGCAATGCTTGTTCCACATGATCCAAATCCACGGATTTCATGTAAGGGCATAGCCGGCACATCGGCACAAATTTTTTACCGGGAAATTCGGTCCGGGCCAAGTCGCCTAACCCGCATTCGGTAACCAGCATATAGTAGGAGGCGTCTGTATTCTTGACGTACTTCATCATGTCGCCGGTGCCCCCGGCAAAATCCACGATTTCAACCAAACTTGGGCTGCACTCGGTATGCGCCAAAATTTTAACCCCCGGGTATTCTTGACGGTAACGCTGGACCCATGAGGCGTCAAAATCCTCGTGAACGATGCAGGTTCCCTTCCAAATAATCATTTCCTCGCCCAATTTCTTGTTTAAATCGCGGGCTAAATTCTTGCCCATCAGCTCATCCGGCAAAAAAATCAGCTTCGGGTGCTGCCGGTAAAGCTTTTCCAAAATTGTGCGCGCATTGGCGCTGGTAACCACGGCGTCGCATTCGGCTTTGACGTCGGCCGTGGTGTTGATATAACAGACCGCCGGAACGCCGGGGTGGCGGGCCTTGAGTTTTCGGACATCCTCGCCGGTGATGCTCTCCGCCAGCGAACAACCGGCTTCAAGCGCGGGAAGGATAACGGTTTTCTCCGGGTTTAAAATCTTGGCTGTTTCCGCCATAAAACGAACCCCGCAAAAAACAATGCGCTCGGCCTTGACCTCGGTGCAAAGCTTGGCCAAACGATAGGAGTCTCCGGTAAAGTCGGCGATCCCCAAAAGAATCTCGGCCCGCTGATACACATGCGCCGGGATCACCGCATTGTTTTGCGCTTTGAGACGATTGATGCGCCAGGTTTTTTCCGCGGTCAAGAGCAGCGTTTCTTCGGTATGCCCGCCCAATTGAAGCAGGCCCTTGGCCTCAAGGCGCGCGGCCTCGTCGTCGATCTCTTTCTTCGTCGGTAACAGGGTTTTCTCACTCATCATTTTTATTTTACCACCAATCACCGATCGTCCTACCCGGGGGTATAATACTCCTCGTGACGCATGGGTCCCTGCACCTGCTGACGGATATCAGCCTCTCGATCGTGTTCGCGGCTTGTTCGGCGCATATTCTGCGCCTGCTGGGCCAGCCGGCCATTCTAGGCTACGTTTTAGGCGGCGTTATCCTGGGACCCCAGTTGGGCCTGGGCCTGGTCACGGAACCGGATTCCATCGAATTAATTTCCGAGATCGGCCTGATTTTCCTCCTCTTTATCATCGGCCTTGAGATCAATTTGAAAGAAATCGCCAAAATGGGCCGCGCCATGTTGACGCTCGGCGCCGCGCAAATTTTCTGCTGCATGGCCCTGGGCTTCGCCTTTTTCAGCCTGGTGGACTATGGTTTTCGTCCGGAAGGGTTCGAGCTCCTTTATCTCTCGGTGGCCCTGGCCATGAGCTCGACCATGATCGCCGTCAAGCTTCTACACGACAAATTTGAGGCGCACACGACAGCCGGCCGCTTGACCATCGGCGTCCTGATCGTTCAAGACATCTTTGCCGTAGCTTTTATGGCGATCCAGCCGAATTTAAGCAATCCCGAATTAACCGGCATCGCCGCTTCTCTGGGCTTAGGCGCGGCGCTGGTGGCGTTAGCTTTTGTGATCAGCCGATATGGCCTGAGCCGCCTGTTTCGAGCATCGGCCAAAAACCCGGAATTGGTGCTCTTAACATCGGCATCCTGGTGTTTCGTCCTGACTATGCTGGCCGAGCGCGCCGGGCTTTCCAAAGAAATGGGGGCTTTGATCGCGGGCATTTCCATCGGCACATTTCCCTATGGAACGGATGTCGGCTCCAAATTGACCGGAATCCGGGATTTCTTCACCACGCTGTTTTTCGTCTCCTTGGGTCTAAAAATGCCGCGCCCGGACGGAACTTTTTTAATGACGGCAGGGTTGGCCGTCGGTTTCGTCATTGCGAGCCGGCTCATCAGCGTGACCGCGGTTCTTTACCGCCAAGGAAAAGGCTTAAGGCTCGGCCTTGTTACTGCGCTGAATTTGGCCCAAATCAGCGAATTCTCCCTGGTGATGGTGGCCTTAGGCGTAGAATTCGGTCATGTGCGGGAAACGTTCGCTTCCACGATTCTCGGCGCCATGCTCCTGGCTTCTTTGGCGTCGACCTATATCATCGCTTATAACGACCGCTTGGCCAGAACCCTGAGCCGGTGGCTGGAATCCCTGGGCCTGCGCGAACGGCGTACGGACCCGGCCCAGCCGTCACCCGAAGCACAGAGGGATATCGTCATGCTGGGCTGCTTCAGGGAAGGCTTAGCTCTAATCGACACCATCGAGGAGGAATCCCCTCAACTCTTAAACCGGATGCTGGTCATCGATTACAATGCGGGCTTGAAAGAACGGTTGGAACATAAAGGCGTCAAATGGGTGTACGGCGACTTGGCTCACGCCGAAACCCTCAGCCACCTTCATCTTGAGAAAGCCTCCATTGTCTGTTGCACCATCTCGGATACGTTCCTCAGAGGAACGACTAATGAACGGTTGCTGCGCTTGACCAAAGCATTGTCTCCCAATGCGCGCTTTATCGCTACGGCGGACGACCATGCCCAAGCCGAACGGCTGCTGGACGAAGGGGCGGCCCATGCCCTCGTTCCGGCGAAACTGGCCGGTTCCAAAATTTTAGAGCTCATCAAAGAATCATCGCCTGCCGACGTCCCCGAAGATCGCTCCTGCGATCATCCTCAAACGACCGCCGTTTAGAACGAATTTTCATTTTCAAATTCGCTATGGCTTTTTTTCATTCAAGGCTCTACACTGTAAAAGCATGAGCAGGGAAATTCATCCGTTAAAAAATTCGGCGCTTGAGAAGGCCTTGGCTGATTTGGCCGAATCCGACAACAAAAAAACCCGGCAGGCTCTCTACCAAAGCTTTCTAAAAAGCTCCCTGTTCGTCCCCGGCACGCCTCCGGAAAATCCCCAAGACCAGGATCATCAAATTGAAATTTTGAAAAACTCCCAGGGCCAAGCGGCGCTGGCCGTCTTCACCTCGCGCGAAGCGGCGATTCAATGGAAAGAAGAGGTCACCTGCATCGCCGCCTCCGGCCGTGAAATTGCGGCGCTCGCCGATGAGGCCGGCGTCGAGATTATTCTCATCAATATGGCCGGGCCCGATCCGCGCGGTTTTTTAACCCGCGCCGAAATTCAACTGCTGATTCAAGGATTTTCCGCGGTCAAAGAAACCAACGGGACCATCACGGCCGAAGCCTCGCGAGAAATTTCCGTCAATATCGAGGAGCCGCCCGGCGGCGTCGCTCCGCAGCTGGAGCGTTTTTTGCGCCTAAGCCTGGATTGCCAGCCGGCCGCGCGCGCCGCTTATCTTTTTCAAGCCACTTATGAAGGCGGTGATCCCCACCTGGTTCTGGGCGTAGAGGCTCAGGGCGATGAAAACGACTTAGCTCGTTGGTTGGAGTCCATGGCCACGCCCATCGCCAAATACCTGCCGGTCGGGCAATACATGGATTTCATGCTCATCGACCGGGCCATGGCCGAAAAAATCCAAGAGGCCATCAACCCTCTTTGGCAGCGGGCTTAGCTCCCGCGAAAATCGTCCGGATCACATCTTCCACCGCCGGCTCTTCGATCGTAATGTCTGAAATCGCGGGCAGGGTTTTACCCGAACGTTCCAAGAGCTCCGCCGCCGAAGCCGAAACCCGTTCCCGGGCGACGTTAACTTCAGCGGCAAGCCCGGAGCCGTTGATGGCCGTCAACCCGGAATCCTGAAGGGACCCCGGAGCGGGCGCTTGCGCAAAATCAACGCGTATTTTTTTGGTTGGGGCGTACTGATCAACAAGTTTCTTCAGCGGACCATCGTACAACAGCCGCCCCTGATCGATGATCAAAACGCGGCGGCAAAGCTGGGCGATGTCTTCCATGTTGTGGCTGGTGAGCAAAATGGTCGCCCCTCGGCGTTGATTGTACTCTTGGAGAAATCCCCTGATTTTATTCTGCATCACGACATCCAAGCCCAACGTCGGCTCATCAAGCAGCAGCAATTTCGGCCGGTGCAAAAGCGCCGCGGCCAGTTCCGCCTTCATGCGCTGGCCCAACGAAAGCTTTTTAGCGGGCACGTTCAACAGTTCGGAAAGCTCCAGCAACTCAACCAATTCCCCCAGGCTTTCCTTGTAAAAATCGTCCGAAAGTTCGTAAATCTCTTTGTTTAACAATAAGGATTCTTCAATCGGTAGCTCCCACCACAATTGAGAACGATTGCCGATCACCAACGTGATTTGCCGCAAAAATTCGTAGGGGCGCTCACGGGGAACAAAGCCCAGCGTGCGCACCAAACCGGCGTCGGGGTGAAGCAAACCGGAAATCATTTTCAGCGTCGTGGTTTTGCCCGCGCCGTTGGGGCCCAAAAACCCGACCAATCCCCCGCCGGGGATCGTAAAACTTAAATCCCGAACCGCTTCCACCATCGTATAGTGACGGCGAATGAGCGCGGCCAGCGCGCCCATAAATCCCGGATTGCGTTTGGGAATCTTAAACGTCTTAGAGAGCCCGTTAACAACGACCGCCGAGGAATCCGGGTTCATTGCTTTCATCTTATCGTTTTTGTTCCGCCTACCTGTTCCGTAACTCCTTGGATGATCAAAGCATGTTTATTACAATGAATTTGCGATGGACGAAAACGATAGCTGGTTGAAGCGCTTGCTGGGCTTAAACGGCCATGAAGAAGACGGCCTGGGCCGGCCGGCGCCGCAGGGATTCCAATCTCTGGAGAAAGCGATTGTTACGGCTCTTCTTTGGTGCGCGGCCGCTATTTTGATGCTGCGCTTCAGAAATCCGGAGCTGGGCCTGGTTTTAGGCGCAATCGCCGTGGCCGTCACCGTCGCCATTTGGAAGAGGAGGTCTTGATGTATTTCACGCTAGCCGCAATTATCGCCGCCGTTCTGCTCATTTTAAACAGAAACAGCTGGCTCGACTTCAAACACGGGGTTCTCTGGGATCAGCTTTCCGTGCTGTTGGTGCGCTATGCCGGAGGTTTGTTCGCCTTGGCCATCATCGCGACGTTGGCCGATGACGCGGTTGTCATCGTTCCGGCCGGCCACCGGGCCGTTGTTTATGATGTGCTGCAGAAAGGCGTACGCCCCAAGCCGCTGGGCGAAGGGTTGAACTTTGTGATGCCCTTCGTGCAGCAAGTGACGCTCATGGACGTGCGCGTTCAAAAAGACACGTACGATGCCACGGCCCAATCCAAAGACCTCCAAACCGTTCACTCAAAAGTCACCTTAAACTACCGTCCCGATCCCGGTCAAACGCCTATCATTTACAGGGATTTCGGGCTTGGTTATGCGGACAAGGTGATCAGCCCCGCTGTTCAAGAGGCCATTAAACAAGCCACGGCCCGCTTCACCGCCGAAGAACTCGTCACCCGGCGCGACGACGTCAAACGCATGATTCGCGACGTGGTCGATCACCAGGTTCGATTCGCCCATATCAAAACCGAAGAAATCTATATTACGGACTTTGAATTCTCGCGCTCCTTTGCGGAGTCCATTGAGCAAAAGCAGGTCGCGGAACAGCAGGCTCTGAAAGCAAAACGCGACCTGGACAGAATTAAGGTTGAGGCCGAGCAAAAAATCGCCACGGCCCGCGCCGAAGCCGAATCGCTGAAAATGCAGCGCGACGCGATCACGTCCCAGCTCATTCAATTGCGCCAAGTCGAGGTTCAGAAACTGGCGATTGAAAAATGGAACGGACAAATGCCCCAGGTCATGATGAGCGACAAAGGGGCCACCCCGTTACTTGATTTAACCAGCATGCGGCCCGGCGGCCACTAAGCGCAGCGGCTACTGGACGATCCGCTTTCGGCGCAGATCGTTAATTCTTTCCGTTTTTAACCCCAGGCCGCGCAAAACGCCAAGCGTATCGCGGCCCACGCGAAACGGCTTAAGCCGCGTCTTTATTTTGGACCGGGAAAAAGCGAAAGGATGCCCGATCATTGGGAGCGCTCCTTTGCGGACTCTTCCCCGCGCCTGAAGATGGTCGTTGGTCAAAGCTTCATCGAGCGTCAAAACAGGCGACACGCAGGTTTCCGGGCCTTCCAGGATCGCACGCCATTGCTCAAGGGTCTTGGTCTTTAAGATCGTCGACAACTCTTTTCTTAAAAACTCCCAGCGCCCGATATCGCCTAGGTATTGTTTCAAATCCTCCCGGCCGACCAAGGTCAACAGCCGTTCCCGATAAACCATCTCCACCGCGCCCACGGCCAAATGCCGCCCGTCGGCTGTTTCATATACGCCGTAAAAAGGATCGCGCCCGGCCAATTGCAGACAGCCGCGTTTTAACCCGCCGTTAGCCAAATGCTCGGCATAGGGCAAAAACATCCAAGAAAAAAGGCCGTCAAGAATGGCGGCGTCGACGAATTGCCCGCGCCCGCTGATCTTGCGCTCATAAAGAGCCGCAATCACGGCGATCGCGGCGAATAAACTTCCCCCGCCGATATCGCCGATGGGCAACGGCGCAAGAACGGGCGGCCGGCCGGCTTCCCCGACCAAAGACAGCAAACCGGCGTAGGCCAGATAATTGATGTCATGGCTCGCCCAATGGCGCATGGGCCCGGTTTGCCCGTACCCCGACAGCGAGCAATAAATAATCTTGGGGTTGACCCGGACGATGTCCCGGTAGCCCAGACCGATTTTCGACAGCGTGCCCGCGCGAAAACCCTCGATAAAAACATCGGCTTGCTTGGCCAATCGTAAAACCAAGCGCCGCCCTTCTTCTTTCTTGAAATTAATAACCGCGGATTTTTTACCGCGATAGAGTGTCGCGGAAAGCATGGCGTGTGCCGGTCCCGAAGGAAACCATGCCAATAAAGGATCGATCATTTTAGGCATCACCACATTGGTTACTTCCGCGCCCAAATCAGATAAAACCATGCTCGCGAAAGGCCCGGGCAAAATCCGGCTCAAATCCAAAACCCTGACCCCGGAAAGAGGAGGCTTGGCCGAAACCGCGCCAAATGTCATATCAGAAATACCATAATAACGTACGGGAGCATTATTATGTCTGAAAAAGAGCCCTTCTGCGAGGTTCCTGCTTTCAACGCCTCATCCGAAGAAATGGCCGGAATCCTAAAAACAGCCAAAACCATCGCCGTGGTCGGGCTTTCCCCGAAACCTGAGCGGCCCAGCCATGATGTGGCCAGGTACCTGAAAGCTCGGGGTTACAAAATTATTCCGGTTAATCCCGGGCACAAAGAAATTCTGGGCGAACCTTGCTACCCCTCGCTTCTCGAAGTCCCGGAAAAAGTGGATTTGGTGGATATTTTCCGCGAGACGGCGGCTGTTCCCGACATCGTGGATCAAGCCATTAAAATCAAAGCCAAAGCCGTTTGGATGCAATTAGGCATCATCCACAATGAAGCCGCTAAAAAAGCGAAGGCCGCGGGCTTAAAAGTGGTCATGAACGCCTGCACCAAAGTCGAACACATGGGGCTTGGCTCATGAGGAATCTGTTCTTCCTCCTGGGATTAATCGTGGGCTGGCTCTTGGCCTCGGTTGTGCCCCCTCCCAATTGGCTCGCCCATCGAGTCGAAGGCATCGTTGAAACGGGTCGGGATAAGATTGAAGAAAAAGTGCAGGAGCAAAAAGAAGCTATTAATGAAAAACTTCGCGGCCAAGTCGAAGAAGGCGCCATCGACCTGCAGAAAACGCTCCAAAAGCAATAACCCAAACACCGTTGAACGCGATCGCCGTTGAAACATCGGGCACCTATTTAAGCTTCGCCATTCTTAAAAACGGCCGGATAGCGGCCAAATTATTCTTGGATGCGGGATGGAACCATGAAAACATTTTTTGGCGGCGCTTCCCCCCGGCCCTCAAAAAGACGGGCCTGAGGCTGAACAACCTTGATTTTTTAGCCGCAACCACCGGACCGGGCCGCTTCACCGGAGTACGCTTGGGCCTGAGCATCATCAACACCTGGGCCGGCCTTCATCAAACCCCCGTTTTCGCGCCTTCGGTCGGCGATCTGATGGCCTGGTCCTGCGGCGGCCCTAGCCGTCTGCTGCGCGTCGTGGCGTTCAGCGGAGCCTATGTGGCCGCCGAAGAATCCCGGCTGAAGGCTTATCCTGCACTTGAGGATTTATTCGCCAAAAAAGCTCCCGGTAAAACCGTGACGGCGCTCTACTACGTTCAAGAAAACCTCAAGGAAAAAACCGTGGCCCTGGCGAAACAATTCGGATTCAACCCTAAAGAAGAAATTCCCAGCGCAGAGCGGCTTTTATCCATGGCTTTAGCCGCGGCCAAAACGGATCGACGCTGGATCAAGCCCCCGCAATTGCCCAAACCGATTTATCTAAAGAATACTTGGAACGCGCCGACGCGCCGGAAATAAAAATTACTTAGGGAATTTTTCAAGCAGTTTGCGGATGGCTTCATCGGTTTCAGCGGTTAATTCCACATCAGCCAAGGCATCGGTGGCATCCATGGCTTTTTTACCGGTCTGCGCAGGCATTAATTTTTTGGCCCCGTCTTTGACTGATTTGACCACTTTGCCGGCCACGTTTAAAACCAAATCCCCGGCCGCGTCCGTGCCTCCTCGGGTGGTGACGCCGGATTCCTGGCGTTCATAAAGAACGGCTCCGTTGTGAGCGTCCACCAGTTTCAACCGAATTTCCACTTTACGCTGGCTTAAAGCCACGGCGCTCTTAAAGGTGAACTCCACCAGGGTTCCATAACAAAAACGATCGGCCGGTATTTTTTCCCGAAGCCGTTCGACATCGATCGCGCCCAATTGCCCGCCGTCCGTTACGCCCATCTCTTTTAATTGAGCGTCTATTTCTTCCATCGGAATAAGAAGATGCCCCTTCTTTCCCATCTCTTTAAAAAGAGCCACCCGAACCAAAGACGGCGCCTCAAGATCGTTGGAATCGTTGGCCAGGGGAAACAGGGCTATTCGATGATTTGAGATCAGACCGGTTTTTTTGGAGGAAGCCGCGCAAGCGGCCAAGACTACGCATAAAAAAACAGCCAGGATTGGTCTCATGCGTACACTAGTTTACATCACTGCTCAAGGCAATCAGCCGATAAAGTTATAATAAGAGTGTCGCTTGGACCCGGAAACGGGCCGAGACGGTTATGATGAACGATCATCTTACGCCTGCCCAAAAAATCACCATTGCCGACGTTCAACGTAAAAAACTTGAACGTCAACCCATCACGATGCTCACCGCCTATGATTACCCGACGGCGTTGGCCGTGGATCAGGCCGGGATCGACTCGATTCTGGTCGGGGATTCGCTCGGCATGGTGGTTCTAGGCTATGAAACGACGTTGCCCGTCACCATGGAGGACATGATCCATCATGCCAAGGCCGTCTCCAGAGGCGCCAAACGCGCGCTCTTGATCGGTGATATGCCGTTTCTATCGTATCAAGCCTCCGTTGCCGAAGCCGTCAAAAACGCGGGGCGGTTCCTTCAGGAAGCGGGGATGGATGCGGTCAAACTCGAAGGCGGCCGGGAAATGCTCAACGCGGTCAAGGCCATTATCGCCGCAGGGATTCCGGTGATGGGCCATTTGGGGCTGACCCCTCAATCCGTGCGTAAATTCGGCGGTTTTAAGAGTCAGGGGCGAACCGCGCAAGCCGCTTTAAAAATATTAGACGATGCACTGGCTCTTGAGGCAGCCGGGTGTTTTGCCGTTGTTTTGGAATCCATCCCGGATCGAGTGGCATCGTTTATTTCCCAGCGCTTGTCCATCCCCACCGTAGGCATCGGCGCAGGCTCAGGCTGCGATGGGCAAATTCTGGTGCTCCACGATATGCTCGGATTTTTTGACCGGTTCACCCCGAAATTCGTCCGGCGCTACGGTCAATTACATCAAAACATAGCCGGCGCTATCGCCGCTTATAAAAAGGATGTGGAAACGAAAATGTTTCCGGTCCATGATCACGCTTACGCCATCAATGATGCCGAATGGGAATATTTTTTGAAGGAGGCCGAACATTCCTATGCGGGTCGTCACTGATCTCAACGAACTTCGCCGAGCGAGGCTTGCTCTGACCGAGCCCCTTGGTTTTGTACCCACGATGGGCTACCTCCACGAAGGGCATCTATCGTTGGTTCAACGGGCCAAGGAAGAATGCGCCTCGGTGATCATCAGCGTCTTCGTCAACCCGGCCCAATTCGGCCCTCATGAAGATTTTGAACGCTACCCGCGCACCCTGGATCATGATCTTCATATGCTCAAGGATCTCAACCCCGATCTTGTCTGGGCGCCTTCTGTCGGAACCATTTACCCTGAAGGCTTTCAGACCTATATCAATGTCGAACGAATGTCCCTGCCCCTGGAGGGAACGGTCCGGCCCGGGCATTTCCGCGGCGTGGCCACGGTTGTCGCCAAGCTATTTAATCAGGTTCAACCTCAATACGCTTATTTCGGGCAAAAAGACGCCCAGCAATTGACCGTCATCCGGCGCATGGCCCTTGATTTGAATATGCCGGTCCATATTGTGGCCTGCCCGATTATCCGGGAAGCGGACGGCTTGGCCATGTCGTCAAGAAACGGTTATTTAAATCCGAATGAGCGCCGGGCGGCCGTGATTCTTCATCAAGCGCTCGAAGCGGCGCGCTTGGCTTATAACCGGGGAGAGCGCCAGCCCGAAACGCTTAAAAGCGCCATGCGCAAAATCATCCTCAACGAACCCCTGGCCAGAATCGACTATGTTTCCATCAGCCGCCCGGAAACGCTTGTGGAGCTTGACGTCCTGGGCCCGAACGCGCTTTTCTCCCTGGCTGTGCGCATCGGCTCAACGAGACTAATCGATAATTTTCTTCTTGAAGCGGGGCGCTGGCAAACAGGCCGCTTATCGTCCGGGAGTCTTTCCTATGCTGCTGGCCATTGATATCGGCAACACCAATATCACCCTGGGTCTCTTTGACCGGGACAAACTGAAAAGCTCCTGGCGCCTGGCCACGAATCATGCCAGCACAGCCGATGAATACGGGTTGAAAATTCTGGGCCTGCTCCGTCACGAAAACATCGACCCCGCAGCCGTCGCCGGAGCGGTCTTAGCCTCGGTTGTGCCGCCGTTAACCGGATTTTGGATGGAACTTTGCCGCCGTTACTTGGGCGTTGAAGCGCTGGTCGTGGATGCCGGCGTTAAAACAGGAATGAGCATCCGCTATGACGATCCCAAAAGCGTGGGCGCGGATCGAGTGGTGGATGCGGTGGCCGCTTTCCGACTTTACGGCGGACCGGCTTGCATCGTTGATTTCGGCACAGCCACCACCTTTGACGCGATCTCGGAAAACGGCGACTATTTAGGCGGCGCCATCGCCCCCGGAATCGGCGTCGCCACAGAATCCTTGTACAAGCGCACGGCTAAACTGCCGCGCATCGAAATCGCCAGGCCGCCGTCCGTCATCGGGAAAAACACCGTTCATTCCATGCAAGCGGGCGTGCTCTTCGGCTATGTGGGCCTGATTGAGGGGATCGTGAGCCGTTTCCGAAAGGAGTTGGGCCCGAGCATGAAAGTGGTGGGCACGGGCGGCCTCCTCGATCTGATTGCCGCGGAAACGCCGGTCATTGAAATCAAAGCGCCCTGGTTGACTCTTGACGGGTTGCGCCTGATTTATGAAATGAATATGCCGCAGGCAAAATACCCTCCCAAGCAAAAAAAAGCCGTGAATTTAACGGGGGCCCGATGACCACGATTGCTTCCTGTCCCCCGCTTGAGAATAAACGCCTGGTCTTAGGCGTCACCGGCAGCATCGCCGCTTATAAAGCCGCCTATTTGGCCAGCCGTTTCACTCAGGCCGGAGCCTCGGTGGACGTGATTTTAACCTCATCCGCGGCCAAGTTCATCACGGCGCTGACGTTTCAATCGCTCACCGGCCGTCCTGTTTTTACGGATTCGGATTTATGGGGCGCCCAAGCCCATGTCCTGCACGTGGGTTTGGCCAAAAATGCCGACGCTTTGATCATTGCCCCGGCCACAGCGAGCCGGTTGGCCAAGCTGGCCCATGGACTGGCGGATGATTTGCTCGGCCTGACCGCGCTCTCGGCGCAATGCCCCATTGTCGCGGCCGCGGCCATGGATGCAGGCATGTGGATGAATGCCGCCGTCCAGGATAATGTCCGGCTTCTTAAAAAACGCGGCGTGATTCTCATTGATCCCGAAGACGGCCGGCTCGCCTCAGGCCTGACGGCAACCGGCCGGATGGCTGAGCCCGGCAGGATTTTCGGACGCCTGCGTTATTGCTTGAGCCGCCGAGGCCCGCTTCGGGGAAAAAAATTTCTCATTACCGCAGGCCCGACCCAGGAGCCCATCGATCCGGCGCGCGTGTTGACCAACCGGTCTTCGGGTAAACAGGGGTTCGCCCTGGCCCAAGCGGCCCTGGACCAGGGGGCCGAGGTCACGTTGATCGCCGGGCCGGTTGCCTTGGCCACGCCGGAAGGAGCCGCGCGCCTCAACGTCAACAGCGCTCAAGACATGGCCGACGCGGTGCTTAATGAATTAGAACGGGCGGATGTCCTGATTATGGCTGCAGCCGTGGCTGATTTCAAACCGAAACGCCAAGAAACAAAAAAAATAAAAAAAGAACATGGTTTGCGCGTCATCGAGCTTGAAACGACCGCAGATATTCTTCTTGAAGCCGGGCTCCGTCGACGGCGACAGGGATCGCCTAAAATCATCATCGGGTTCGCCGCGGAAACCGAAAATTTATTGACCAATGCCAAAGCCAAAATGAAGGCTAAAGGCCTGGATTTAATCGTGGCCAACGACGTCGCAGGGCCTGACGCCGGGTTCGACGTCGACACAAACAAAGTCACGCTCCTGACCCCGGACCGGCCCCCTGTCCATCTTCCCCTGGCCTCAAAAGCCGAAACCGCTCAACAAATTATCGAGCGGGCGGCGGCCTTGCTCAATCAAGCGAATTAAAAACCAGCCTCAGGTTTGACGCCGCAAAAATTACCCTAGTGCAAAAATGCTTTTCTTGAGTCAAAATATCAAAGAGCCATGCGTCGACTACTGATCATCACCTTTTTCCTTGCCGCCGGCAGCCGGTTTGCCTGGGTCGCATCCTCTGCCATCCAAGAGGAGGAGCCGTTCCCGCGCATTTCCATGCACCACTACCTTAAATACATGCTTTATCAGCGCTCCGACGAGCCCGAAAAAGCCCTGACCGAGCTCATTCTGGCCTATCAGACCAATCCCATGGCCTACGAATTGCTTGAAGAAATCGTGGAAGTGGCCCTGGACTTGCGCCAAATCGAAATCGCCAGGGTTTATTCCCAAATCGCCCGGCAAATAAAACCCAGAGACGCCTCAAGCCTCTATCTTGAAGCCCAGGTGCTCCAAGCCATGGGCCGCACCAAAGAGGCGTTGCGGGCTCTCTTGGAAGCCAGAGCGCTCAAACCCCAGGACCCCAACATTCTTCTGGGCCTGATTTCCCTTTACGCTTCACTCGATGACAGGCGCAACGCGCTGCAATACCTTGACTCCTATCTGAACGTTTCCCCGCCCAACGCCGACCTCCTCAAAATCAAAGGCTACTACGAAATGGAATCAAACAACCCGGAATCCATGCACAGCTACCGCCGGGCCTTTGAAGAGGACCCCGATGACGCGGAAACCGTCGACGGCATGATCAACGCCTATAAAAAATTCGGGAAACTCGACGAACTTTGGGGTTACCTCAACCGCGCGTTGAGCGAAGACCCGCAAAATAGCCCGTTACGCCTGAAACTCTGCGCCGTTCAAGAGGACGAGGAGAGCAAACGCAGCTGTCTGATGGAGGTTTTAGAGCAGGAACCGGATAATATCCAGGCCATGGGCCTGTTGCTCGATATGCTGGAGAAAACCGAGGCCTGGGATGAGGCGCTGGCCGTGCTGCACGAACACCCCGGAATCGCCCGACGAGAAGCCGTCTTCGCGCTGAAAGAAAGCTTTTACCTGCTTCATCTGGATAATCTTCGGGCCGCGGTCGGCGTTTTAGAGGAACGGCAAAAACTGTTCCCGGACAATCACGATATCGCTTATTTTTTGGCTTTAGGCTACGAAGACCTGGGCGAATACGCCAAAGCCAAGAATACCCTGGCCGAGCTCTATAAGAAAAAACCCGACTGGCAGGAAATGGCTTATGCCTATGCCTTGATCTGCGGGGAGCTCGAGGATTACGCGTGCATGGAGAGCGTCTTAAACGATCTTTACTACCGCATGCCGGATGACCCGGTTTTTTCGAATGCCCTGGGATTCACCTGGGCTGAGATGGGCAAAAACTTGGATGAAGCCCATCGGTTGGTCGCCAAAGCGGTCCAAGCAGACCCCAAAAATCCGTCCTATCAAGACAGCATGGCTTGGGTGCTTTTTAAAATGGGCCGCACGAAGGAAGCGCTTGAAATCCTTGAGCGCACCGCCCAAGACAGCCATGAGCCTGAAATCATGCTGCACTTGAGCCAACTCCAAAGCAAAGGAGGCAAAGACCGGGAAGCCTGGCTTTCCTATTTCTCAGCCAAATTCGAAATGAACAAAAGCCGCAAAAAAAGCGTGCGGCTTCTCTCCCATATCGCTGTTCTTGAGCCGATGCTGGATAAAAAATTCAAACCCCGGCCCGCGGAAATCTTCACGCGTCAAATCGCGACGGCCCAGGATGGATTCGCCGGACAGTTTCGATGCGAATTCGCGGCCAATAACAAACAGGCCCTGCGCGTTAAAATGGCGCTGAGCCTGCCCAAAGACAGCGGGCAGATCAAAGTTTTGTATTGGCCGCCCGGAATGATGACGCCCTTAAACAGCGAGGATGTCGCCGCTAATTTACCCCAAAGCAGGGAATTTTTAGCTGAATTTGAGTCCGCTCTTCAAGAATTTTTCGCCCGCCACTCGTGGCTGAACAAAGAAAAACACAGCCGCTTGCGCTGGAAAATCATGAACGACTACTCCGTGCGCGCAAAAGGACCGCATCTACGCCTAGAGTTCATGGATTTTTACCGGGAATTAAGCCTTAATTCGGCGCAGGGAACCAAAGGGGGGCTGGTGCCGCGCACCATCAAATTGGACGGCCGCCTCATCCGCGCCACCTGCGAAGCCCTGGACTACGTCAAAGAGTAAATAACCATCCTCCCGCTCTTCATTAAACGCTAAAATTCCTGATGATGATTTCTACCGATCATGAGTCGTCCCTTGCTTTCTCCTGGACCAAAGGGAGCCGGCGCGAAACCCTGGCTGAAATGGTCGGGGAGTGGAAGAAATCGTCCCAGCCGCTGGGTTTCCTCAAGCCTCCGGATGCCGATGACATCAAGACCATAAAGTCCGAGCTCAACAAAAAACGCAAGCTCGGTTTTAACAATTACTGCATTTTGGGGATCGGAGGCAGCGCCTTGCCGGTCAAATCCTTGATTCATTTTTTCTCCGGCCGCGCCAAACGCCCGGAAATCTGGGTTTTAGACACCATTGATCCGGCGACCCTGACAAAACATCCGGCTCTGACCGAACGACTCGATCAAACCCTGTTTCATATCGTTTCAAAAAGCGGTTCCACCCTGGAGGTGGAGCTCCTCAAACAATTGACCGTCAAGGCGGTCCAGGGCATCGATAACAAAAACTGGAAAGAGCGGTTTCTGGTCACCACTACGCCGGGCGCCGGCAATCCCCTTGAACGCTGGGCCGCGAGGAACAGAATTTCCGTCCTCCCCTTGCAAGAGGATATCGGCGGGCGCTTTTCAAGCTTTTCTCCCGTCACCTATGTCGCCGCCGGGCTGATGGGCCTTGATTTGCCTTCGATCAGCCGCGGCGCGGCGGCCGCCATCGAACATTGCGATTGGGCGCTGAGCTACGCCGATCTGCTCGGCCGCGAAGTCAAGGCCGGTAAAAAAATTCTGGGTTTTTTCTTCTACGATGACCGCCTGCAGGAATTCGGCGAGCTTCTGCTGCAGCTGGCGGCCGAATCCCTGGGCAAAAAAGGCCGCGGGCCGGCGCCGCTGAAATTCATCGGAACGCGGGACCAACATTCGCTGCTGCAGCTCTATTTGGACGGGCCGAAAGACAAAGCCGCGACAATTTTAAGCTCGGATGAATCCGTTGGGCAAGAATCTCCCGCGGCGATCGATCCGGACAGCCTGGCGGCGATCGAGCGTGCCTTCCGCGCCTCCTGCGAAGGCACGGCGCGCTCGCTTGCGCAGCGCGGAATCAAAGTTCTGCGCATCAACATCAAGCGCCATGACGAAGCCGCTTACGGCGAGTTGGTCCAATTTTTCCATCTGGCGACCGTGGCCATGGGCCGGCTCTTCGGCATCAATCCGTTCGATCAGCCGATGGTCGAACTCCAAAAACAATACACCCGGCAGCTTCTTCAACATCATTGATCGCGCTTCTCCTTGTTTTATCCGCGTTTCCCTCCTTCGCGCAAATCGCCGATGACGCCGCCCGGGCCAAGAACGAAGGCAACGTTCATTTTTTCCGGGCCCAATTCGCCCGCGCCGAAAGCGCGTTCCGCTACGTTCTGGCGCGGGATTTAAACGATAAGGAATCCCGGATTTCCCTGGCTTTAAGCCTGGAGGCTCAAGAAAAACACCGGGAAGCCTTCGCCGTCTGGACGGCGCTCAATGCGGAAGCCGGCTCTATCGACCCCTTCATCCTCTACCATCTGGGCCGCAATCATCTGATGCAAGGCAATTTCTCCCTCGCCCAGGAGTCTTGGACCAAGGCCGTGGGGTTCTTGACGCCGCCGGAAAATGATTCGGAACAAGCGCTGCTTCGGCTCATCACATTGATGCTGGCCGTGACCCAGCATATCAGCAAAGATTACGGCGGATCCAATGCCAATTTAGATTACTTAGCCGAGCAGGAACGGGTCTCCTTGGGAGCGGCCCGGTATTTGGAAGGCATGAATTGCCAGCATTTAAAAAGAGCGCCCTGCGCGCTCGAAAAACTGCGCCTCGCCCTGAGCATCGACCCCACACAGCAAGAAGCCCGCCGTTTTTTAGCCGATATCCAAGCCGGGTATGGGGATATCGACAGCGCTTATCTTGACGCCCGGCGTTACCTTTCGGCGGAAAAAGACCCGGCTTACGAAAAGATTTTCAAAGCCTACGCCGCCCACACCTTAAAACCCGTGGATGTGTTGTTGGCGGACCGGGAAACGGGTTTTGCCACGGCTTGGCCCAGGCTGGTCAAAGACGCCCTGACCGAACGAAGCCCGGCCCTGCGCGTCGGACTCTTTGCAACAGCCAACGGCGAACCGCAGGCGCTTTCCGAACTCAGCATAATCGCCGGGTCCTCATTTTCCGTCACCCTGGCGCAAGAAGGCGACTTGGCCAAAGGAAAAACGGATGAAAGTTGGCGCGTGCTGTTTCTATCCACGCCTACGGCCATGATCGCTCTGCTGAAAGGAAACCAGGAATTTAGAGTGGCCAACAGCGTTCTCTTTAAAACCGATGACCCGGCCCGCGGAAGCTTCCTGATCAAAGGAGCCCGGCCATGGGGCCTGACCGAATCCATCCGCTCCGATCTTCAGGTCCGCGGCCATGTCTTGATCGTCGCCCGACAAGAAGGATTCTTCGCGATCAACGAAATCGGGCTTGAAGAATACCTATTCGGCGTTTTGCCCTATGAAATCGGCGGGTCGAGCCCGGAAGAAGCCTTGAAAGCCCAAGCCATCCTGGCGCGATCCTATGCGCTCTGGCGCCGGGACCAGGATCGCTACCATGCCCGGAAAAATCATCCCTTCGACGCCTGCGATCAGGTTCACTGCCAGGTGTACAAGGGTTTTTTAGGCGAAACCCAATCCGCCAATGAAGCGGTGCGCGCCACCTTCGGGCAAGTCGTCAAGAAAGACGATGTCTTTTTTCAAATCTGGTACCACGCCAGCTGCGGGGGCTTGCTGCGCGACGGCGACAGAAAGGACTTGCGGCCGGGCGCCCATTCTTTGGCGCCCGGTCTTGACGCCGCACAATCGATGGCTCAGTTAAACCCGCAGCAATTGACCCAATTCCTCGAATTCGCCCCCTTCCAAAAAACCGGGGCGCAGTGGTGCTTTGAAACGGCGCCACGATTTTCCTGGGTCCGCTTCCTCAGCATGGAGCAACTCGCCCAAAAAGCGCGCAACGCCTACCCGGAAATCGGCTACCTCAAATCCGTAGCCATTGAGGAACGCGGCTTCGACGGACGCGTCCGAAGAATCCGGCTGTCGGGAAACAAATCAAGCCGCATCATTGATGAAGATTTCGCCATCCGCCAAGCCCTGGCTCCGGGGGCGCTGCGCTCGGCGCAATTTACCATGATCCCCATCCGCATCAACAAAGAACAACGCTACTTTCTGTTCATTGGACGGGGCTACGGCCACGGCCGGGGCGCGTGTCAAGTCGGCATGATCAATCAAGGCAAAGAAAAAATCTCCGCCGCGCAAATCCTGAACCATTACTATCCCGACGCCAAGATTGAACACGCGTATTAATGCGGCCGGCGGTCAAAAAACTAATTCGACGCTGAGCGGGCCGCTGCCGGGGTAATATCCTGCAATAAAAGAGCGGCGCCGGCGAGCGTGCCCTCTCGATCCGTCACGGGAACGCAGGAAAACCCCACGATTTTAGACGGGTAACGCTGGGTTTCCTGCCGGGCGATGGGCAGAGTGGTCTCGATCACTTGATTGATCGAATGGGCCAATTCCGGCCAACTATTCGCCAACTCATCGAGACGGCCCCCGGCCGCCAGTTGAAAGGATTCGGTGTTTAAAATCTCCCTAGCCCGGGCATTGGCCGTTAAAATCATGTTATTGGGATCGGCCACGATCACGCCTGCATGAAAATTATTCACGGCCCACTCAAGAGCGGTATTTCTGCGAACGTTTTCTTCCAACGCGGCTTTTTCGAACGCCGAGCCGATTTCACGGCCCAGGATGGAAATCAACTCAAGATCGGCGTCCGTAAAACGGCCGTCCTTTTTGTTTAAAAATTCGATGGCGCCTTCCACTTTCTCGCCGAATAAAATGGGGGCGGCCACCACCGAACGCGTATCAAAATTGGTCCTCCTGTCCGCTGCGCCGGAAAAACGGGCGTCGCTTTTGACATCATCCACTTTGAGAGGCTCTTTGAATCGAACCACCCACCCCACCAAACCCTGCCCCACGGGAAAAGTGATGGATTTGAGCGTTTCCAAGGGGGCTCCATAGGCGGCCGATGGCGTCAATAAACCCCCCTCATTCATCAAAAAAATCGTTCCGCCCTCGGCATTAAGCGCCTGCGCGACCTTCATCAGCACGAAATCCGCTACGGCCTGGCGATCCCGCAGCAGGTGCACATTGCTCAAAACATCGCAGAGAATCCGGTAATGAAAAAGTCCTAACATCACCGTTATTATACCCCATCGAAACGACCGGCTTCGGGGTAGGACTTTAGGGCAGGCTGATCTGGGACTTAAGTCCGACGGAAAACAGCCCCTTTGGGCCCAGGGAAAATTTAAGGGTAAAAGCTATCCTTAAAGTAATGAAAAAAACAGGCCTTCTGATCAGCCTTGCGGCAAGCCTTGCTTTTCTGGTTTTCAACCGCAATCAGACGCCTGCCGACATGCACCGCCACAGCAGCGCCATGCAAATCGCCGGATTCTCCCCGGCGCCCCGGCATGTTGCATCCGTGCCCGGCGACACGTATGCCAACGGCACCATTCTTCGCCAGCTTAAAAAAATCCTTTGCCGCCTCCCCTCGCTTGATGCCGAATGCCGTGAAATGTCGGCCATCGAGGTTTCCATCAGCGCCGATTCACCCTGCCTGATCTCCCCATATTCCGACGCCGTTTACGGGCATGGGCATATCGTCATCAATCAAACCCGCCTGGAAGCGCTGTATGGCGAGCTCTTGAAACAAGGCGCTCCGCGCAAGAAAGCGTTGCGCTACCTGGCCGCCCATTTTGCGCCGGTCCTGGCCCATGAACTCCGGCATGCCATCAACGACCGGCTGTACCCTGGATTAAAACCGACCAAAGAGGGCGAAATCAGCGGATTTTTGGCGGAAGTCGCGGCTTTTGACGAAGTCCACCGTTTTTATCCGGATGCCTTCCGTTATCGCAGTGAACTTGTCGGGCATATCAAAACTCAGCTTTGGAACCGCTGGCAGGAGGAGGGCGCCGCAGGCTTGAGCGAATTCGTGGAACACTCGCCGTTTTATCTGCATCTGCCTTCCTTGGCCGAATTAACAAGAGGTTCGACCAGGCGAAAGGCCAGGGCCGCCCTGGCCTTTCACCGGAATGAATGGCGCCAAGCGCAAGACGCCTGGTGCCAGGAATTCGTCGAAGCCTGCTCTTTTCTTTCAAGGCAGCCCTCCGTGTCCGCAGAGCCGATGCTGGCCTACGGCTCGGATTTCTAAATTCGCTTCTTTCCGGCGGGCGGATCAGTTGTAAGATATAACGCTTATGCCTCTGCGGATGCAAAATTTTCCGGAACACCCCCTAAGCCGGGCGACGGAATTGCTGATCGCGCTGACGGCTTTTATTGGAGCTTTATTTTTAAACACCCTGGCCGGACGCGTGGCGGATGAGGCTGGTGTCCATGCGCATTCATCGCCCGACCTTCTTTTTCAGTACCTGCCCATCGTCGACATGCGCTTTTTCTTTCTTTGGGGATTTTTGGGGTTCGTTTGCTGGGCCACGTTCGCGGCCCTAAAATGGGAACGGGAACGACTGGCTTATATCCTGTGGCTTTTTGCGCTGCTCATTGTCGTGCGCTGTTTTTTCATCGTCTTGACGCCCATGAAGCTTCATGAGTCGGCTCTTTCCATCGATGGCGACCCTCTTTATGAAACCATCGGCAAGCATTTCACCCTCCGGCATGATTTGTTCTTTTCCTCGCACACGGCCATGCCTTTTTTGGCTTCGCTGATCTTTCGCGGACGCTGGATTCGACTTTCGTTTTTGGGCATTTCGATTTTGATGGCCTCGTCGGTTCTGTTATCCCGACTACATTATTCCATCGACGTGTTTGCGGCTTATTTCATCACCTACGCCACTTACCACGCGGAAAACAGGTGGTTCCAAGTGCCTTACATGAATTGGCGCCGACGCTGGGTGGCGACCCCGGTCAAACCTCAACCTGCGCCCGATCAGCAAACCTAACGGCCGAACGCAATGGTTTTTTGGCATTATTGAGGCATGGCGACGCTTGAAATACGGCAGCTTGAACTGGGGCCCCTAGCTAATTTCGTTTATCTGCTGGCGGACGCGCAGGCGAAAAAAGCCCTGGTTATCGATCCAGCCTGGGACGTGCCGGCCATCCATAAAAGGCTCGAGGCCGAAGGCTGGGCCCTTGACGGTATTTTCCTCACGCACAATCACTTCGATCACATCAACGGGGTCGGCCAGGTTCTCGCGTTTGCGGACGTCCCCATTTATATTCACAAGGAAGACGCCGGCCCATTGGATCAAGATTTTCGAAAAAGCATGAGGGTTCTTTCCGGTGGGGAAAGCGTGCCTCTGGGCCAATTGAAACTCAATTTTCTCCACACGCCCGGACACACCGAGGGCTCCCTTTGCCTGAAAGTCGACAACCATCTGGTTACCGGCGACACGCTGTTTGTGCGCGGCTGCGGGCGGGTCGACTTGCCCAGCTCCGATCCGGAAAAAATGTATTCCTCGCTCAAAAAAATCGCGACGTTGGACGGGCAGGTCTTGGTGTTCCCCGGGCACAATTACGGACCGACCCCGACCGCTCCCTTGGATCAAGAAAAAAAAGATAACCCGTATATGCAACTCGCCTTAAATTCAACGCTGAAAGAATTCCTGCGCGTCATCGCTCCCTGAAGTCTTCGGTGGCCAATCACAGCTCAACACACTCGAAATGGGTTGAGGTTGATTTAAACGAACTCCAGGCCAATGCCCGGTCCATCCGCAAAGAGCTGGGTCCCGGGGTTAAATTCCTGGCTGCCGTTAAATCAAACGCGTATGGCCACGGACTTGAGGCCATTGTCCGGCGGCTTGCATCGGAAAATTTATGCGATGCTTTCGGCATCTGGTCCGCGACCGAGGCCAAACGCGTCCTTGGGATTGCTCCGGTAAAACCCATTCAGGCCGCCTTGTTGGCGCCTGCGCTCGATCATCCCGCTGATCTGGCCCCTCTCGTTCGCCGAGGCGCCTGGCTCACTTTGGATCGTGAAGAATTGATGAGGTCGTATACTCAGGCCGCCCGCCTGGCCAAAAAGAAAGCGCGGATTTTTGTCGATCTTGACCTGGGACTGGGCCGCTGGGGCGCCAAACCCAAAAACGCCATCACCCTGGTCCGCTCCATGCTCAAACGGCCGGACCTGGAGATGATCGGCATTGCCACGCATATTGATTATCTTCCCGGTTTAAACAAAACCGAAGCTGAAATCAAATTAGGCCATTTTCTCCAAGCAGCCAAGGAAATCGAGGCTATGGTCAAACGACCGCTGATTAAAACCTGCGCCAACACATCCGTTTTTTTGGATTTTCCGGCTTGGCGCTTGGATATGGCCAGGATCGGAAATTTGCTCTACGGCGTCAATCCCACGCCGACCCCGTTTCCCGTCAAAAATATCTGGTCCTTTAAAGCCAAAATTTTATCCGTCCAAAGCCTGCGCCGGGGAGAAACCGTGGGTTACGGCAGCGAATTTCTGGCTTTAAACCCGATGAAAGTGGCGTCGGTGGCCTGCGGATTCGCCGACGGCTTGACCATGGAGCCCGCGCATCGGTTCATCCGGCTAACCTCGCCGTCGCGCTATTGGGCCAAATGGCAGGATAAGGAATTGCCCATTGTGGGCCGCGTGGGTCTGGGCCACGCATTGTTGGATATCAGCAAAGCCCCGAACATCAAATCCGGAGACACCGTCGAACTTCCCGTGCGCCGCACCGCGGCCTCCATGGACGTGCCCAGACTCTACCGCTGATCACCAAGAATACTTGACGCTATATCGAACAACGGATTCTGCGTCTTTTTTGACCGGGACTTCAAACTCGATGGTTTGCGCGTCCTTTTTGGTCCATTTCTGGGACGACTCCAGCACTTTCCAATTGGTCCAACGGTAAAGATGCTCCGCCACCGCAACCGTAATATCGGAATCCTTATGATTCCTTAAGATAATTTCAAATGACTCCTGGAACCAGCGCTTGTTGACATCCGATTGATAAGCCGTGCGTTTTCTTTCGCCGACCACGTCGAAAGCATTGCCCATGCGCACCCGGATTTTTTCATCCTTGGGCGTATGGTCGATTAAATCCTCGCCGATGAACTCCAGGGCCCCATCCGTGTCCTTCTTGTACACCCGGATCTTGCCTTTGGGCAAGGGCATGCCCATATTGTTGTCCTTTGAATTTTTAAACTCAAGCATCACCCAAACCTTTTTATGGCCCTGGGTTCCGTAGCCGGGCTCAGTCCGGTAATATTCATTGTATTCGTAGCCGACATTTTGGGCCCCGTCGTAAATAAACAATTTCTTTAAGGGCACATCGGCGGCCGAGGCCATCTCAATCTGCTTCGTCTCGTTTTGCCCCAGCGTCGTCCGGCGGCCGAGCGTGTAGAGATGGTATTCAAAAAATGATTTTTCCGTAAATTGATCAGCCGAGGCCTCCGCAACCATCAACGCCTTCCTGGCCACACCGTGCATCGCCCGAGCCTCCTCGGCGCGATGAACGTCCCCGGCCACCAGTTTCAACTTCGCGTCTTTGTACGTAGCGCCGGAATGATTATCAATCGTCACCCAGGCGTTTAAATCCATATGGTCATCCTGAGGATTCGTCACCAGCACATAATCAGCGCGCCAATTCAAACCGCCGGTCAAATAACTGATTTCGCAATCATGGGAGCCGCCTTTTTGGCTCGACGCCGTCCACAGCAAGGTGGGTTTCGTGAGCAGCCCTTCGGGGAGCTCGGGTAAAATTGGGTTGCCGGGAGGATTCACGTACACCTTGGCGCCCACTTGAAGAACTCGGCCGCCGTAATTAGACAGCAGCGTCCCTCGAATAACCTCTCTTTTTTCGCCGCTCGCTCCTAAAAAACGCTCCAGCTCGATTTCCTTGCCCAGATAACGCTCCAGGAGCTTGTCCTGGCTGATCAAGTCATACTGAAAATTCTGCTCGATGACGGAAACCGCCTCAGGCGCGGTCAGGCTTTTAAAATGAACGCTGGTCGGATCGATTTGGGCCGCCACGTCCGTGACTTTGATTTCATTCGTCCCTTTATTGAGGCGAAAATTTCTGGTTTCCCTGACCAAGCCCAAATTTTGATTGTAAACCGTGACGTCAACCGCCGAGGCCCATCGAATAAAACACAAAAACGCGACCAGAATCCATGGTATTCGTTTCACAATTCCCCCTCCGATTCAAGCTTAATGGACGCAGCGGTCATTTCTTTGACGGTTTGCCGCTGCGTCCACCTAGGAAAGTTTGTTTAAGCTCTCTTCCAAAACAGCGACGATTGTATCCGCGTCATTCTTGGTAACGCAAAGCGGCGGCTTAATGCGAATCACATTGGCGGCCATGCCGCCTTTGCCCAACAAAACGCCCCGCTCTTTGGCTAATTCCATGACTTTTAAAAGCTCTTGGGCCGCAGGCTCCTTGCTTTTCTTGTCCTTGACCAACTCAACGCCCAGCATCAAGCCTTTGCCGCGCACATCGCCCACCCAGGGCGATTTTTCCTTAAACGCCTCGAGCTTTGTTTTCAAATAAGCGCCGACCGCGGCCGCGTTCTCCGGCAATTTTTCCTTATCCAAAACATCGAGCACAGCCGATCCTGCGGCCATGGCCACGGGAGAGCCGCCGAAGGTGTTGAAATGGACTTTCCCCTCCATGGCTTTGGCGACTTCCTTGGTCGTGATGACTGCGCCGAGCGGATAACCATTGCCCAAGCCTTTGGCCATGGTCACGATATCGGGACGCACGCCCCACTGCTCGATGCCCAAAAATTTCTTCCCGGTGCGTCCGACCCCGGTTTGCACTTCATCGGAAATAAACAGGCCGCCGTATTTTTTGACGATTTCATAGGCCTTGGGGAAATAGTCCGGCTCAGGATCAATGACCCCGCCGAATCCGGAAATCGGCTCAGCCAAAAAAGCCGCGATTTTGCCCGAAGTCGAGTATTTAATCGTCTCTTCCAATTCCCGCACGCAAAGCTCGGCATATTGCTTGGCCGTGGTGCCCTCCGGACGGCGATAGGTGTAATTGGCCGGCGCATGGTAAACGCCGAACACATAAGGCATGGAATGGCGCCAAATGGATTGTCCGGTAAAGGACATGGCCATAATGGTTCGTCCATGGAAAGAATGGCGCAAAGCGATGAATTCCTGGCGCTGGGTGTAATTTTTGGCGATAATGGCCGCTAATTCATTGGCCTCGCAGCCTGCGTTAGTGAAAAAACAAACCTCAAGCTCAGGATTCGCGGCCTGGGCTTTTTTCACCAGTTTCTGAGCGAATTGAACCAAGCTCGGGTGAAGGTACAAAGTCGTGGTGTGGTAAAGCTCAGCCGCTTGTTTCTGGATGGCTTTCACCCATTGCGGATGGCAATGCCCGATGGAAATGGTCACCACGCCAGCGAATCCGTCGATATATTTTTTGCCCGTTTCATCAAAAACGTATTGACCCTGGCCTTTGACGATTTGAAGGGGCTTCGAGTAATAGGCGACGGTCGAGGGCAGAATGTGCTTTTTGCGAAGCTCCAGAATTTGATCGCCCGTTAATCCCTGAGTCAATTCTTCGGTTTCATCTAAAACAGCTGCTTTAGGCATACATCACCTCTAATAAATATTCGAATTGCGGCGCTCGCCGGTATAGTCCAAAAATATAGTCTTAGGCTCGGTAAAGAAATTGATGCCTTCCTTGGCCATTTCCCGTTCGCCGACGCCGGAGGCTTTGACCCCGCCGAAAGGCACCTGGGCCTCGCCGCCGATGGTCGGCGAATTGACATGCACCATGCCCGCTTCCAAATCCTCTACAAAACGCATGGATAAAGTCAGGTCCTGGGTGTACACCGCGCTGGTCAGGCCGTAGCGCGAGTTATTGGCCGCAGTCACGGCTTCCTCATAGGTTTTAACCGTGCTCACGGCCAGTACCGGGCCGAAAATCTCCTCCTGGAAAATCGTCATGGAGGACTTAACATCAACGAACACCGTGGGTTGAACAAAGAAGCCCCGCTTAAAACTGTCGCCTTCCGGCCGCCCGCCGCCGATGAGAAGACGGGCTCCTTCTTTTTTTCCGGTTTCGATTAAACCCAAAACTGTATTCAATTGATGTTCATCAACCAACGGGCCCATGCCCACTGATGGGTCCAAGCCATTTCCTAATTTGATTTTTTTGACTTCGGCGATAACCATATCCGTAAATTTGGCCGCGATTTTTTCGTGAAGAATCAGGCGGCTGGTGGCGGTGCAGCGCTGCCCGGTTGAACCGAAAGCGCCCTTCATTACGCCCCCCAAGGCCAAATGCAAATCCGCGTCATCCCAAACAATGCAGGGGTTTTTTCCGCCCATTTCACAGGTGACTTTAATGCCACGCTCCCCGGCGATTTTATGCACCCCGCGCCCGATCTCATTGGAGCCGGTGAATGAAACGGCTTTGATCCTGTAGTCATTGACTAAAATATCGCCGACCGAGGAACCGGAACCCAGCACTAAGTTTAATACCCCTGGCGGCAGACCGGCTTCTTCAAAAATCCGGCAAAGCTCAACAGCCATGGCCGGCACCAAAGACGCCGGTTTAAAAACAACGCAATTGCCGCCCACCAAAGCCGGGGCGATTTTCCAGCAGGGGATGGCCCAAGGAAAATTCCAGGGCGTGATAATGGAAACCACGCCCAGGGGTTCCCGGACGGTCATCAGCAGATTCCGAGGCATTTCGGACGGGGCGGTTTGGCCCATTAAACGCAGGCCTTCGCCGGCATACCACTCCATCAAATTCATGCCCTTTTCCACCTCGCCTCTGGCTTCACCCACGATTTTCCCTTCCTCGCGGGTCAATAGAGCGGCTAAATCATCCACCCGCGATTGGGCGATGGTCCAGGCTTTTTGCACGATACGGGCTCTTTTCGGGGCCGGGGTTTTCTTCCAAGCCGGCCAAGCGCGCTGGGCCGCTTCCAGGGCCGACAACGCGTCCTCGCGCGAAGCGCTTTTAAAGGCGGCGATTGTTTCCCTGGTGTCCGCGGGATTGACGGAAACAATTTCCCGTTCGCCGCGGCCGGCAACCCAATGACCGCCGATAAACTGTTTTAACGTCGTGGCTTTCGCTTCTGCAACCGGCATATTAAACCTCCGCTAGTACTTTACGAGTCGATTTTTTCTGCGCTTCGGCGGATTCAACGGGTTTTTCAGGACGCGTCGCCCGCTCCAGGAAAGAGCCTGTTTTTTGCCCCCCGACATACGAACCTTTCTCCACCACTTTCTTGCCGCGCAAATAAACTTCGCGGATTGCGCCCCGGATCACCTGGCCCTCATAGGGATTGTAATCGACGTTCATATGATGCGTTTTCGCTGAAATCGTTGTTTTCTGCTTGGGGTCCCATAGCACCAAATCCGCGTCCGCGCCCGGAGCAATCGTGCCCTTTTTCGGGTAAAGGCCGAACAGCTTGGCCGGGGTGGTGGCGGTGATATCCACGAAGCGATTCATGGTTAATTGCCCGTTCTCAACCCCTTCCCAGAGAAGGAGAAGCCGCGTTTCAATGCCCGGCGCTCCGTTGGGGATTTTGGAAAAATCATTTTTGCCCAATTCCTTGCCCGGTTTCCCGTCTTTGCTTTGAAAACAAAACGAGCAATGATCCGTGGAAACGACTTGAAGCCAATTATTCCTTAAACCGTTCCACAGCCTTTCCTCATTGCCCTTGGGACGCAAGGGTGGCGACATCACGAATTTGGCGCCCTCAAAACCCGGGCGCTCGTAATCCTCATAAGAAAGGTACAGGTACTGCGGGCAAGTCTCCGCATAAATAGGCAAGCCCCGCTCCCTGGCCCGGCGCACTTCTTCCATGGCATCACCGGCGGACAAATGCACGAAATAAATCGGAACCCCGGCCATTTCCGCCAAGGCAATGGCCCTTCGCGTGGCCTCGGCCTCCGCGCTCATCGGGCGGGTTAAAGCATGGTACTTAGGATGTGTTTTCCCCTCAGCCAAGGCCTTCTGCACCAAAACATCAATCACGCTGCCGTTTTCCGCGTGCATGCAAACCATGCCGCCGTTTTCCTTGGTCCGCATCAGGGCCCTGAAAATCGTGGTGTCATCGGACATGAACACGCCTGGGTAAGCCATGAACAGCTTGAAGGAAGAAATCCCCTCATCCACGAGCTTGTCCATTTGCTTGAGTTTAGCCTGAGGCATGTCCGTGATAATCATGTGAAACGCGTAATCAATCGCTGAATTTCCGGAGGCTTTTTTATGCCAGGTGTCCAAACCTTTTTGCAAATCCTCGCCTTTGTATTGAATGGCGAAATCAACAATGGTCGTGGTGCCGCCGCAGGCCGCGGCCGTGGTGCCGGTTTCAAAATTATCCGCGGTGGTCGTGCCGCCGAAGGGCATATCCAAATGCGTATGCACGTCGATGCCGCCGGGTAAAACATATAAACCTTTAGCGTCCACGGTTTTGGCGGCAGTGCCTTGCAAATTTTTCCCCAAAGCCGCGATTGTTCCGCCTTTAACAGCGATATCCGCCTCGAATTGATCCGCGGCCGTGACAACGGTCGCGTTTTTAATGATCAGGTCGTAAGTCATGTCATTCCTCCTAACCTTCAAACTAAAAATCTGAGAGCCGGACGCCGTAAAATTAGGCGTCCCGGCTCTATAAGCTTCTTACGCTTTGCTTGTTTCTTTTTTGGGCTGCTTGAACATTTCCTGCGCGCGCTGCTTCAACTGTTCCGGGGTCAAATCCTCTTTATGCGTTCCCAAATACCAACGGTGCCCAAAAGGGTCCCTGACGCCGCCGGTTCGGTCTCCATAGAACTGATCTTGAACCGGACGTTCTACTACGCAGCCGGCATCCACCGCTTTTTTAAAAGCGGCATCCACATTCTCGACATATAAATGAATCATAAAAGTCGTGCCTTTAAGCGTAGCGGGCGACAAGCAAGCTCCCGGCATTTCAGGGTATTCATCGGCCAGCATGACGATCGAGTCGCCGAATTTAAGTTCAGCGTGCATGACCTTGCCCCCGGGTCCGTCCATGCGCTCTTTGACTGTGGCGCCGAAAGCCTTCTGATAGAACTCAATGGCTTTAGCGGCTTCCTTGATGGATAAATACGGCGTCACCGTGTGATAACCATCAGGGATCGGTTTCACTTCATTGTTGGGCATTTTTTAATCCTCCCTAAGTTTTGGATTTTGCCGCCGCAGAAACGCGGACAGCATTCGGGGAACCCATTAGAGTAGCATAAACGCCAAAAGAGACGGCAAAGCTGACAAACCAAGCGTAGTGGTACATATGCATCCAGAATCCGGAAACATCGGCCGCGCCGATGGTGCCTAAAAATCCGGGCAAACAGGGCAAAACGCCCGATACCAGCGCAGCCACGGCCCGGTAATTAATGCCGGACAAATAGCTGTACGCGCCCGGATGGCGAAACAGCTCCGCCAATTCCAGTTTGGCGCGGCGAATCAAAAAGTAATCGCACAGAAGCACGCCGCCGATGGAACCCAATAAAGCGGAATAGCCGATGAGCCAAGTAAAAATATAGCCCGTGGGGTCAGCTACTAATTTCCAAGGCATCATTAAAATGCCGATCACGCCGGTGATCAACCCGCCGATTTTAAAAGAAATTTTCTTGGGCCAGAGATTGGCAAAATCATTGGCCGGACTCACCACATTGGCGGCTAAATTGGTGGTGAGCGTGGCCAGCGTCAAAGCCAGCATGGAAACAATGATAATCGCGGGATTTGAAAACTTGGACAACAAAACAACCGGGTCCCAAATCGCTTCCCCGAAAATAACGATGGTAGCCGAGGTCACGGCCACGCCCACGAATGAATAAAGAGTCATCGTGGTCGGCAAGCCTAAAGCCTGTCCCGCCATCTGATCCTTCTGCGATTTTGCATATCGAGTGAAGTCCGGAATATTCAGGGACAAAGTCGCCCAGTAGCCCACCATGCCTGTTAAAGCCGGAAAGAAAAAGCTCCAGAATTGCCCTTCCCTGGGGCCACCCGCGACAAATTGAGACGGCTGGCTAAGCATAGGGCCGAAACCCCCGGCCTTAACATAAGCCCAAATGAGAAGCGCCGCGCCCATAACCAACAGAAGCGGCGCGGACAAGCCCTCGACATGGCGGATGGATTCCATGCCTTTCCACACAATCGCCATATTCAGGGCCCAAAAACCCAAAAAACACCCGAGCTGGGCCGCGTTAATGCCGAAATAATGAGCGGGCAAAGCGTCCCAGGAAGGATAAAACACGGTCATGAGCTTAAAAATGGCCCAGCCTCCGATCCAAGTCTGAATCCCAAACCAGCCGCAAGCCACCAACGCCCGCAGAACAGCCGGGATATTGGAGCCCAACACGCCGAAGGAGGCCCGGCAATAAACCGGAAATGAAATGCCGTATTTGGTTCCGGCATGGGCGTTTAAAATCATGGGTATCAAGACGACGACGTTGCCCAGAGCAATGGTGAGAATCGCTTGCCACCAGGACATACCTTGGGCGATCAAAGAGGAGGCCAGCATGTAGGTGGTGGTGCACACGGACATGCCGATCCACAGCGCGGCAATATCCCACATGCCCCATTTGCGGTTCTTGAGTTTCGTGGGGGCTAGGTCGTGATTCCAATGCGGAGAACGGCTTAAATCCGCCTCCAGCTCATGAATGCCGCCGGTCACGCGAATACCAGCCAATGGTATGTTAGCCTGGCCGTTTAAAAGAGCCGCATTTTTCAGGGTATCCATGGGTCTTTTACCGGCCTATTAAGGCAACTGCTGCGTCAGCTCTTGATATGTTTCGGGCCTTCTGTCCCGGAAGAACTGCCATACTTTTCTAACCTCCAAGATTTGATCCAAGTCCAAATCAGCGGTCACGACAGCGTCCTTATCCCTGGGGCCCACGCAAACCATTTGCCCGCGAGGGTCGCAAAAATAGGATTGGCCATAGAACTCCCCGATTTTCCAGGGTTTTTCCCAGCCCACCCGGTTGATGGCGCCGATGAAATACTGATTGGCCACGGCATGGGCCGGCTGCTCAAGTTTCCATAAATATTCCGAAAGGCCCGCCACGGTCGCCGAGGGATTGAAGACGATCTCCGCGCCATTTAAGCCCAGAATGCGGGCGCCGTCAGGAAAATGCCGGTCATAACAGATATAAACGCCGACTTTGGCATATTTTGTCTGAAAAGCCGGATACCCGGTATTGCCCGGTTTAAAATAAAACTTTTCCCAGAAGCCCGGCGGACAATGCGGGATATGGTTTTTGCGGTAAATGCCGAGCAAGGAGCCGTCGGCATCGATGACCGCGGCCGTGTTGTAATAGGTGCCGGTTGAAGGCGTTTCGTAAATGGGCACGACGATCGCCATTTTGTATTTCTTGGCCAATTTCTGCATGAGCTTGGTCGTGGGCCCGGGGATGGGTTCCGCGGTTTCATACCATTTGGCATCTTGCTCAGCACAGAAATATGGACCGTAGAAAATTTCCTGAAGGCAAAGAATCTGAACGCCCTTTTTTCCGGCCTGCTCGATTAACGGCACATGCTTGTCGATCATTTTCTTTTTGATCTGTTTTAAGCTGTATTTATCCGGCGACCAATCGCAGGACGTTTGAATCAATCCGCTGCGAACTATTTTAGACATAGCAATTTCCTCCTGAGAAACCAATGAACTCCCGAAGCTGCCAGCTCATCGGCCACAGCTTGACGCATGACAGCTTTCGGTCTTTTTGAATATGAAAAATTTCTTTTTCAAGGTAAAACGCTTTTTGTTGGCATCGGCGCGCTTTTTATCAATAGTAATCATACTGGTCCTTTCCCGGGATTTCATGGCAAGTTTTATTCACAACTTTTTGCAAAATTTTATTGATATCCGGTAGATTTTTGACGTAACGTTTTTGGGTGGTATTACCCGATTTATCGATCTTCACCCAGTATACCTGCTTGGTTTTCTCAAAAACGTAGTCTGAAAATAAAATAAATCCTTCCGCTCCATCCTGAAAACAATGACCGAAAAAGACACGAGTTTTTTCCATTAATTTATTGTCGCTGTTAAGATCAAAGGATTTCCCAGGATAGGAAAACCTCCTAAGTTTTTTCGAATCTTCAGGCCACGGATCATTCAAAGGATGGAGCCAAAGGCCGCCCGGATCATCACATTCGTCGCACTCCCGTCCGAAAAGCAATAAATATGGCATTTTCGTTTTGGAAGCCAGGCAGCCGACGAAGGAAAGACCTCTGAGTGGTGTTACCAGGCGCTGGCCATTTTTAAAAACAAGCGCACCTCCTTCTATCGCCTTAGGAGCGCAGTCAACATCCGAACTTTTTTGAGCGCCCAGAACTAAAAACGGA
Organism: Elusimicrobiota bacterium; assembly: GCA_016180815.1. Classification (NCBI taxonomy): domain Bacteria; kingdom Pseudomonadati; phylum Elusimicrobiota; species Elusimicrobiota bacterium. Next base: position 66,661 of record JACPAN010000003.1, on the reverse strand, counting down.
ATAAATAACGTCATTATTAGGATGATCAATTGTTGCTGCCTTCGGCAGTTTTTTTCGCGGTCATCCTTAAAAATCCTAATCATAAATATTGCCGTTGACGGCGTAAGCCGCCCGTTTTTCTTTCACCTCAAAGCCGATACGGCGCTTAGGCTCATCCGGCGGCTCTGGCGATTCCATGAGCCTGTGGATGGCATCATAAAGCGATTGGATATGGCCTTCATGGCTTTCCAATCTATTTTCAAACTGGGCTAGTTTCTGAGCCAAATCTTTATGCGTGACCAATAGTTCGCGCAATTTGATGAAAGCCCTAACGATATAAACGCTCATATCGATGGCCCTTTGTGAGTTAAGCACGCTAGCTAACATCATGGCGCCATATTCAGTAAATGCATAAGGCGGCTTTCTTAAGCCCATCTTAACCGCAAAATTGGATATCACAATTTGTGATATCCAATTTTTTGTTTCTTTTTTATTCAACCGAAACATAAAATCCTTCGGAAAGCGCTCAATGTTCCGTTTAACGGCTTGATTGAGTACCCTAGTCTCAACCCCGTATAAGTCAGCCAAATCCCTGTCCAGCATGACCTTTTGGCCGCGTATAACGTAGATACGACGTTCAACGACTTCCGTAGGGACTAAATTTTTCATGAGTAATCTTCTCTTCAAATTTGAATTTCTCTCCGTAGAAAGTGATCACAATTTGTGACCGGTTCGCGCATTTCCTGAATTCCCTCACTCATGGAACCTCTTATACACTTCCCTATAACCCTTAAATCCTTTGGCCGTGTATTCTTCCCAGGTTAACGGCTTGTTGCCGGTTTCAACCGGCTTCATTTCAATGCAATTGTCCACCGGACAGACGATGGCGCATAAATTGCAGCCCACGCAGTCCTCTTCGATCACATACGGGGTCTTATTGCCGTTTTTCCGGTCAATGGCGATGCATTGATGAGCCGTGTCATTGCAGGCGATATAGCACAAATCACATTGAATACATTTCTCCGGGTCGATTTTGGCCACGGTTTTGGCGTGAAGGTTGAGCCTTTTCCAATCAACCACATTGGGCGCGGTTTTACCGATGAAATCTTCAAGCTTTGAGAAGCCCTTATCCTCCATCCAGTCGGTCAAGCCCTGAATCATGTCCTCAACAATGCGAAAGCCATAATGCATAACCGCGGTGCAGACCTGAACCGAAGAAGACCCCAAGAGCATGAATTCAACCGCATCCGACCAGGTTGAAACGCCGCCGATACCGGAAATGGGCAATCCTTTGACTTCGGGGTCAGTCGCCAAGGAAGAAATCATGTGCAAAGCGATCGGTTTAACGGCCGGGCCGCAATAACCGCCATGCGCGACTTGCCCATCCACCGCAAACTTTGGCTTCAAGGTGTTCAGATCAACACCCATAATGGAATTAATAGTGTTGATTAAAGAAATCCCATCCGCTCCGCCTGCTTTAGCGGCCCGGGCCGGGTAGCGCACATCCGTGATATTAGGGGTCAGCTTGACTAAAACGGGGGTCCGCGCCGCCTCTTTGACGTATTCCACCACCATTTTGACGTAATCCGGCACTTGCCCGACCGCTGAACCCATGCCGCGCTCGGACATGCCGTGTGGGCAGCCGAAATTCAGCTCCAACCCGTCGCAGCCCGTGTCTTCGGTTTTCTTGACGATTTCATGCCATGTTTGACGGTCGCAGGGCACCATGAGTGAAGCGATCACCGCATGCTTGGGAAATCTTCTTTTGACCTCGCGAATTTCGCGCAAATTGTCTTCCAAGGGACGGTCGGTGATCAGCTCGATATTATTGAAGCCCGCCATTTTCATGCCGTTGATTTCAATGGCCCCGTAACGCGAGGTGGTGTTGATCACCGGAGGGTCCTGGCCCAAGGTTTTCCACACGGCCCCGCCCCAGCCGTATTCAAAAGCGCGCATCACCTGCTCGCCGGAATTCGAGGGCGGCGCGGAAGCCAGCCAAAACGGGTTCGGGGACTTGATGCCCGCGCAATTGGCGCTTAAGTCGGGTTTCGGTCGATGTCCGTTCTTAGACTGAGGAGAGTTCTTTTTTTTGTTCATGTTTCGGATTCTGTTTTTCCCTTAAAGGCGGGGCCATGCGGCGAACATCGATTGTGGACACCCAATACGCGTGCTCAGGCGCGGGTTGCGGGTCGCCGCCTAAATAACAATGAATGGCCCAGGCCGCCCGTTTTCCGTCTTGAGCGGCGTTGACCACTTCTTTGCCGCCGTTGATGGCGTCTCCGCCCGCAAAGTATTTCGGGTTTGATGATTGCAGTGTTTTAGAATTGACCGCGATGCGGCCGGTGGCGTCCAATTCCAAAATACGGACTCGCTCCAAAACCGAGCGCTGTTTCATTTGCCCCACGGCTTTAATCACCCGGTCGCAGGGCACGATAAACTCGGAACCGGGGATGATTTTTAGCTCAGCCTTGCGCCCAACGCCTTCGGTTTTGGTTCTGACAAATTCAATCCCTTCGGCTTTCCCTTTGCCCACGATTTTCTTAGGCGCGGCGTTCCATAAAAACTCGACCGCGTCTTTTTTGGCCAGCTCATATTCATAGTCATAAGCGCTCATTTCATTCCGGCTCCGGCGATAAGCCAATATGACTTTGGGCGTGCCCAGGCGCTTGGCTTGGGTCACGGCATCGATGGCTGTGTTGCCTGCGCCGATGACCACGGTCACGCGCCCGGGGGTGATGGCGTCGAATTTCCTGGTTTTAATCTGCTCAATAAAGGAAAGCGCGTCCGAAACCCCGCTTAATTCCTCGCCCGGAATATTCAAAGCCTGGGTCCGGCCCAAACCAATGCCCACGAAAACGGCGTCGTACTCTTTTTCGAGCTTTTCCCAGGAAATATCCTTGCCGATTTCAACGCCGAATTTAAACTCCGCGCCCAATTCCGCGACAAGCTGGGTCTCTTGTAAAGCCGTGGCCTGTGTCATTTTATATTCCGCGATGCCGTAGGTATTCAAACCGCCGGCTAACGGCCTTTTCTCAAAAATCGTGACCGGATAACCCAAACGCCTTAAATAAAAAGCCGTGGAAAGCCCGGCAGGCCCGGCTCCGATCACAGCGACTTTTTTCGATTGTTTGACACCGGCCTCAAAAAGGCGGGCTCCTCGGCTATAAACAAAATCCGTGGCCGCGCGCTGAAGCCGGGCGATTTCAATGGGCTTTTGATGCCAATCATGGTACACGCAAGCGCCTTCACAAAGCGCTTCAACCGGGCATACCCGGGCGCAGGAATGGCCCATAGGGTTCGCCTCTAAAATGATTTTAGCCGCGCCTTTCGGATTTTTGGCGGCGATTTGTTTGATGAAACGGGGCACTTCGATATGCGTGGGGCAAGCCGTCATGCACGGCGCGTCGTAGCAATAAAGGCAACGATTGGCCTCAATCGCGGCTTGTTCGGGTTTTAAGGGCGGATGAATATCCTCGAAGTTGGCTTCGATTTCTTTCAGGGGAACAGGGTCCGATTCCTGGCGCTGCCTCATGAAGAAGACGAGGAAGTTTATACTAAATTGGCGAACGCCTCAGACGGAGGCAGCCGGGAACAAACGCCGCTTAAAGTCTTTCGACTTTAAGGATTTTGTAAGTGGACGGGCCGCGGGGCAGCTCGACTTTGACTGTTTCCCCGGCCTTATGGCCCAACAAACCTTGAGACAGAGGGGCATGCACTGAAATTTTGCCGTCATCAGCATCAGCTTCATCGGCCCCGACTAAAGCCCACTCGTAAGTTTCCTTGCTGGGCACTTCTTCCAACGTCACTCTGGTGCCGATTCTGACCTCGCCTTTGGGGATATCCAATTCATCGAAGAGGCGGGCTGAAAGCAGTTTTTGTTCGATCTCGGCAATGCGCCTTAAGACATCGGCTTGCCGGGCTTTGGCCGCGTGATAGCCGAAATTCTCGCGCAAATCCCCCTGGGAGGCGGCTTCGCCGATTTCTTCGGACAAGCGCGTTCTCTCCTTTTTGAGCTCATCCAAGTCTTTTCTGAGCTTCTCAAAACCCGCTCGGCTTAAATAAACTTCAGGCATAGGGTAAGTATACCTACTTGGCCAGGGTCAGAGCCATCCCCGAAAGCGCCTCCAGCAGCTTGGCCATGCGCTCATAATCAAGCCGCTGGGGCGTATCCGTGGCTTCATGATAGTGAGGATTGCGGTAAAAAGCCGTGTCCGTCAACATCAGGCCGGGAAAACCGGCCCGTTGGAAATTAAAATGATCGGATAAAACGGTGGCCGAGATAAAACCAGGCAACGCCGCGGTTTCCAGAGGAAAGTCCGACGCTCCCTGCCAGGCTTGGCGGCAGGCCTTCAAAAACCGGCGGCTCGGCAAATTCCCGACTAACCCGATAAAATTTCCCTCCTTAGGATAAAACAAGGAAAGAAAAGGCGGGTAAATCTGCGAGCCCGGGCTGTCATTGTAATAACCCAGCATTTCCAGACTGATCATACCGATCACCGGACGGCCCTCTTTTTTTAAAGCCTGAGCATAATGAAAGCTGCCCATATTCCTGGTGAAAAACGCGGGCGGCTCCTCATTGGAAAAAGCGACCAGCCTGATCTCGCGCGTCAGAGGCTTATCCTTAAGCTGGCGGGCCAATTCCAGCAGCGCGGCCGTGCCGCTGGCATTATCATCCGCGCCCGGGGTTCCGGGAGCGCTGTCATAATGGGCGCCGATCACCAAAACGGGGCGGCCTGCCCCTTCGCCCAAACGCGCCTCAACGTTGTAAAACACAGTGCCGTCGTCGATCATGGACAGGCCGTCCGAGCGATACTCCTGAACCATGGGCTTCAAACCCAAGGAGCGGAACTGTTTCTCGATGTATCGCTGGGCTTGATCCAAGGCCGGACGATTAAAGGGGTTCCTCTCGCCGATTGTTCCCGCCAGCATGGAAACATGAGCATGCAAATGCCGGGCCTCTGAACTCATATTTTCCGATTTTGACATTTGAGCGGGAAGCGCCTCCCTTAATAATTTGGCGGATAAACGATGCGGGTTGCCCGCCCAAAGCAACAACACAAGTACCCCCAACAGAACCCGGTAAAAAGCGAAAACACCCATATCCTTTTTCTGGACATAGCCCAACAAAAAGCGAATCGCCCCATACCCTGACAGCGCCGCAGCAAGAACACCCGCCCAAAAAGAGCCTGAAGCCGCAGCCGGACCTAAATCCTTCAGTTTCAACACGCCGGCGGCCAGGACAATGGGCACGGACAAAAGAAATGAAAAACGAGCCGCTGTTTTGCGCTCAAAACCCAAAAACAAAGCCGCGGTGATCGTGATTCCGGAACGCGACACCCCCGGCACCAAAGCCAAGGCTTGGGCCAAGCCGACCAAAATGCAAGCTTTCAAGTCCATCGCTTTGATCGTTTTGTTTTTGCGGCCCCATCGGTCGGCCAGCCACAACAGCACGCCGAATATCATCAAAGGCCAAGCAATGCGATGCGGAGACCGGAACGCTGTCTCCGCCAAATCATCCAAAAAAAGACCGGCTAAAGCAGCGGGCAGAGTCCCTAGGGCAATACCCCAAAATAAACGATGTTCCGATGAATGTTCCCGCTTAAGGGCGGCTTTAGCCAGGGCGAACCAATCCTTCCAGAAATAAGCCAAAACCGCGGCCAATGTGCCCCAATGCAACGCCACATCAACAGCCAGGCCCTGATCCCCCCATTTGGCCATCCAGGGAATCAACACCAGATGAGCGGAGCTTGAAATCGGCAAAAACTCGCTTAAACCCTGGACAATGCCCAGAACAACGGCCTGAACGTAGCTCACCAGAGCTTACCGTCGCGCCAATGCCTTAATAGCCGGCCTTGGGCATCAACTTCAGCCACGGCCCGCCCGTGAATCATGCGGCCATCCCTGGAAAAAAGGAGATTGCCCCAAATCACCCGGCGCGTTCCATTGCCGGCTGTTTCAATTTTCGCCACAGGCCAACGATTATGCTTTAGAAAGAGCCGGGTTGAAGCGGTTGCCAGCGATGCTTGAACCGGCTCCACAGGCGGCGCCTTGGGAAAAACTCCGGCGCTCTCGATGGTTCCCTGCAAAGGTGAAACCACAAACGTTTGATACTCATCCGAGCCCTCGCCGACGGCCCGAAAAACCCAAGGGGCCAGGATATGAGGAAAAACAGAAAACAATAACTCGGGATGGGCCCGCTCAACTTGCCGCCGGGCCGCCAGGCGCAGGCTACCCGAACAAAGCACAAAAAGCGCGAGCGACAACCATGCGGCTTGAATGGCCCGGCGCGATCCGAAAGCGGAAAAAACCAAGCCGGCGGATATCAGAATAATCGGCAGCCAATTTAAATTGCTGACCAGATCCAAGGAAAAATTGCTTCGGTCAAACGGCCAAAAAACCGGGGTTCCATAGGTGGTCAGCCAATCCCCGGTCACATGAGAACACAGCAGCGCAACAGCCGCGGCAAAACCTCTCCACGCGCTTTGACTCTCCCGGCGAACGAACAACCATCCGGCTGGAACAGCCAGAGCAATAGCGGCTGCGAATGAATGAGTCGTCTCGGCGCGATGCACCAAAGCCATGGGAGCCCCCTCAATGGCCCAGCTGAAAACGTCGATATCCGGCAACTCGGCCAAACCTGCGGCCAGCCACAGGCTTGAGCGCCTCTGAAAACCAAAACTTTTTCCGATTAAAGCGCCGAGTAAACAATGCGCGATGGGATCCATCCGACAAGTATACGGATTCGCAAGCGCCTTCAGCCTGCGGCGCGCCATCCCTTGATTAATGAATGATTAGCCGCTACCCTTTAGGGACCCTTAACAACAAACAGATGAAAGCCTTATTGCTGCTGCCGGTCATCCTCATCTGCGGAGGATTTCTTGAAGCCAACCCCTTGAAGGAAATCCTGGAGCGCCGGTACGAGGAATGCCTCGGTGAACGAAACCTGTCGGAAACCACGATTTCCACGCTGTTAATCGACCAAGAACCTACGGACAGCGATTTGCACCTGAATATCCCCAACGCCCATGTCAACGCGTTCGCGGGTTTTCCGCCGGATGATCTTGAGGAACTGGATTGCCTGGTCCTTGATCACATCATCGTCACCGCGGCAGCGTGCCCCCTGTTGAGTGAAACCAACGGGCCGCGCCTGGGTAATGTCGTCCGGCAATTAAAAAACGGCGCATTTTTTGCGTCCATGGTCGAAACGCTTGTCCCGGCCGTCCCCCATGCCTTCGAAGGCATGGGCGGGATATTGGCCCACGGCATCGGCGGCACTTACAGCCCCGGCGCCAACGTCATTGCCGTCAATAATGTTTTTGCCTGCTTGCCTGCGGGGTGGGAAGCTCCGGTCTTAGCTCACGAATTCGTCCATGCGTATGTTCAATCCATTCTCGGCAATCATGAACCCGATATCAACGAAGAAATCCTTTCGGAAATCATCGCCTACCGCTCGGTGATCGAAGCCGGCTTAACCGATCTTTTTCATTGCCGGGAAACCGGCGGCAGCTCTCTGGTCCAATCTCTTCAACGAGACGCTTGCCAAAAAATACGGTCCTACCGGCGACGGCAGTGGCGCCATTTTGAACGCTGGGGAACCGAGTACTCTGACGTAAAAACAGACCAGCAAGGAAAATCAGTGATCGACTTTTATCCGGAATCAATCCATATCGCCGTCAACAAGACTCCTGCAAATCCATGCGATCGAGCCGTGTTTTATCTCAAAAACGCCCTCAGCGATGCGGTCGAAAATCGTAATTTATTGAATAATTTTCTTCTTTCCGTGCGATCAAGGAGAGAATGCTTAGGCCTGCCCTAAACGTTTATTTCCAAACAAAATGCACGCTGGGGCCTGTATTGACCTTTTGAATATGTGAAGCCTTGCGCGGGGTTTTCTGCCAGGAATTGCCGTCTGAACCGTTTAAAAGGTTGGCGGGGATATGAAATGCCTTGCGCAGGCCTTTATGTTTGGCGTTGACTGCGTTCTTCATAAGTGTCATCACCTCCACCATAAGCCTACCCCCTCCCCATGAAAATGAACTGGGCCTTTAGGCCAAAAAACAGCCTCCTGCCGGCCCAGCTCCAAATAGGCCCAAAGTCCTACCTCCCCCTTGTCATAACCCCTGTAGGGGTTTAAGCTATTGAAGAATGGGCATTAAAACCAAGCTTTTCCTGGCTGCGGCTATAACGGTCATCACCGTCATGCTTTACGGCATCTGGAGCGAACGCCATCAAAACCGCTTGGGCGAAATCATGTCCCGCACGCTTGCCCCGAACGTTCAGGCCATGAATGCCGCCGCCGAGCTCAAACATGCCTTTGTCTCCTACGATGATCTGATCATGCGCTTCATGGTGACCGGAGAATCCGGGTTGATTGAGGAAGCCGGACGCCATAAAAAAACCGCCCGAGAGCGCATGAACGAGCTGGGCCAAAATTCCATCAGCGCCACAATCAAAAAACTCCTGGCCGAGCTTGAACAGGAAAGCCGCCTCTATTTCGTGGATGTCGAGCGCCTGGTGCGCTTTTACCAGGAAACCAAATTCCCTGAGGGCGGGCCCATCGAAATCGTGGCTGTTTGGGGCAAGCAATTCCCCCGGCATAAACAATCCTTGACCCTGCTGTCTTCCTCCGGGCGTCAGCGCTTGGCCCGGATTTACGCAATTTGCGAAAAAATCCTGGATATTAACCGCGTGGCCCTGGAAGGCGCCGAGGCTAAGGTCAACGACCTTTTGGAGGAAGGCCGGCAAGCGGCCCAGTGGGCCGGAATCATCGCTTTTATCGCCGTCGGGACAATCACCCTGCTATTGGCTTTTTCCATTCTTCGTCCCCTTGGGGTCCTTTTGCAGGGCGTCCAAAAAATCACCGGCGGGGATTTGAATTTTGAAATGCGCATCACCTCCGCCGATGAAATCGGCACGCTGACCCAGGCCTTCAACTCCATGACCAGGAATTTAAAAGAAAAACAGGAACAGCTGGTGCGCGAAACCATCACCGATGCCTTGACCGGCATTTATAACTTCCGCTATTTCCAGGAAGTGATCCGCAGGGAAGTGGAACGCGCCCGGCGCTATGCCCGGCCGCTGTCCATTCTCATCATTGATATCGATCATTTCAAACACTACAACGACAACCAAGGCCATGAAATGGGCAATGTCATTTTAAAAATGACCGCCCAGATGTTAAGGGAAACGTTACGCACCGAAGACACCCTGGCGCGTTACGGCGGCGAGGAATTCGTGGCTCTGTTGGCGGACACCGATAAAGAACAAGCCCTGGTGGTTGCCGAACGCCTAAGGCAGGCCGTAGAAACAGCTCCCTATCCGGGCGCGGACAAACAGCCCTTGGGCAAAGTGACCGTATCCATGGGCGGATCAGCCTATCCCGCGGACGCCCGCACCGCCCAATCCTTACTTGAGCGCGCCGACCGGGCGCTTTATCGCGCCAAAGCGGACGGCCGCAACCGCATCGCCTGGTCCTAAGCCGCAAATCATGCTTTAATGGCGCTTCATGAGCAAAAGCTATTTCGTCAAGGACTTGCTCAAGGACCAAGTCGCTCTGATCACAGGCGCGGGCACAGGCATCGGAAAAATCATCGGTCTTGAGTTGGCCCGCCATGGTGCCCATATTATCCTGGTCTCCAGAAACGCCGAACGCCTAGAAGCCGCGGCCCAAGAGATTCGGGCGCTGGGCCCAAAAGCCCTGGTTATCCCCACCGATATCTCGGATATCAAGCAGGTCAAAACCATGTCCGCCAAAGCCGTTGAGGAATTCGGGCATGTCGACTGCCTCATTAATAATGCCGCCGCGAATTTCGTGCGCCCGACCGAGGCCATTACCTCGGTGCGCTGGGAAAAGGTGGTGGACATCGTTTTAAACGGCACGTTTTTCTGCACAAATGAGATCGGCCGAAAAATGCTCCAGCGTGGGTCGGGAAAAATCATCAATATGGTGGCCACCTATGCCTGGACCGGAGGGCCGGGTTTCGCGCCTTCGGTGTCAGCCAAGGCCGGTGTCGTGGCCTTGACGCAAACGTTGGGAGCGGAATGGGCCGGCCGCGGGGTTTTGGTTAACGCCATTGCTCCGGGCGCGATCAATACGCCGCAAACTGAGGAAAAGCTGTGGCCGCTTCCGGAAATCCAACAAAAACTTTTAAAAAGTATTCCGCTCGGACGTTTCGGTACGGAACATGATGTCGCCAACTTGATTCTTTATTTAGCATCCCCCATGGGCAATTACATCGCGGGTGAAATCATCGTCGTGGACGGAGGCTGGTGGCTGGGCAAAGGCGCCATGGAAATGATGGGCGGCGCCATTCCCGAACGCATCGAAAAACAAGCGGCCAGAACCAACTCATGAATTTTGCGGATGTTGACTAGCGGCCACAGACTTAAATAAACTTCCTATCCTTATGACAGCGCCGACACCGCAGTCAACACCGCAAGCTGAATCCGAAATTTCACGGAGATCGTTCATGAAACTCGCCTGGGGCGGACTCATCGCTTTCCTGGGCGGCACTGCGGCCAGCACTTTGCGCTTTCTCTTCCCCAACGTGGTTTACGAGCCCTCTCAAAAATTCAACGCGGGCCCGGCGGCAGAGTACCCTTTGGGCGTTTCCTTGAAATGGATGCGCGAGCAACGGGTATGGATCATCAAAAAAGAAGAAGGCATGGTGGCTATCTGGGGCCGCTGCACGCATTTGGGCTGCACGCCCAATTGGTTTGAAGGAGAAAAACGATTCCGTTGTCCCTGCCATGGCTCCAATTTCAGCCCGGACGGCGACGTGATCGCCGGACCCGCGCCCAAGCCCCTGTGGCATTGCAAAATCGAAATGGCGTCCAATGGGGATTTAATCATCGATAAAGCGGTTCTGGAGAACCGTCCCGGATTCCGGGATAACGCTCCCTATTACGTGGAATTTAAAGCCTAATGGCCAACGATCAACCGACGCAAACGCCGCCCAAGCCGGAAAATCCGCTCAAAGGCCTCCTGGCCAAACTAACGGGCAACGGGGTCAATATCCCCACCAACCCCGAAGACATCAAAAAAGCGGTGATCAACAGCCAGATTTGGCGCAGCGTATTTCGCGGTGGGGTTTGGAAAAACACGCCCAGGGACCGGGCCGCGCATATTATCGGCAATGTTTGGCTTCATCTGCATCCGGTCAGAATTCGGCCGCGCGCCCTTAAATTTATCTATTCCTGGGGCATGGGCGGCATTTCCTTCTGGCTGTTTCTGCTGTTAACCCTCTCCGGCATTTTGCTCATGTTTTATTACCGTCCCTCCCCGGAGCTTGCGTACCGGGACATGAAAGATTTGGAATTCGCGGTTTCCTACGGTTGGTTCTGGCGCAATATGCACCGCTGGTGCGCCCATGCCATGGTCATTACCGTGATCGTTCATATGGTCCGCGTGTTTTTAACCGGCGCCTACAAGACGCCCAGAGAATTCAATTGGGTGCTGGGCGTGGTTCTCTTGACCCTAACCCTGTTTCTCTCCTTCACCGGTTATCTTTTGCCTTGGGATCAACTGGCCCTTTGGGCGGTGACCGTGGGCACGAATATGGCCGCGGCCACCCCGTTGCTGGGCAATGAAGGACCGTTCTCATCGCTGTTGGGCATGAAAATCAACAACGACATACGCTTCGGCCTTTTAGGCGGAACAGCGGTGGGTGAAGCGACCTTGATCCGCTTTTACGTTTTGCATTGCATTTTCGTTCCGTTCGTGGTCGGCGCCATGATCATGCTGCATTTCTGGAGAATCAGGAAAGACTCGTTCTCCGCCGCGCCATTGGCGCCCAATGAAGAAAAAGTCGAAGTCTGGCCGAATCTGGTGGCCAGGGAATATGTGGCCGCGGCCCTGACCACGGTGGCTATTTTGCTTTGGACATTGCTGATGAACGCCCCGCTGGAGGAGGCGGCCAACCCAACGGTCACGCCGAACCCCTCCAAAGCCCCCTGGTACTTCCTGGGCCTGCAGGAACTGCTGGTTTATTTCGATCCCTGGATCGCGGGCGTGCTGTTGCCCAATATGATTATCGTGGGCTTGTGCGCCATCCCCTATCTCGACACTAATCCCAAAGGCGTGGGCTATTACACCTGGAAAGAGCGGCCGTTCGCCAATTCCATGTTCATGCTGGGCCTTATCATGTGGTTCGTTCTGATTTTCATCGGGCAATATTGCCGGGGACCGAGTTGGGCCTGGTACTGGCCGTGGGAAGATTGGTCGGTGCATAAGCCCCTGCCGCCCAAAACCTGGGATGTGCCTAACATGATCGGCGGGCCGCTGATGCTTTTTTACTTCGGCCTGGGCATGGGTTTGCCGCGGCTCATTAAAAAAGACATCGACTGGAAAATAGCCGTACCGACAGCCGGTCTTCTGTCTTTGGTCACGGGAATCTCCATGAAAATTGCCCACGCTTTGCTCCTCGGCGCCGCCGGCAATGTGGTTGTCCTCGACGATCCTGCTCAATATTCGCTTCTCGATCGCCTCCTATTGTTTGTCCAAACGAATATCCCTCATTTCGGCATAGGCAGCTTTTTGTTGATCAGCATTTTTCTTTTCCTTTTCATTATCTTCGGATTTCTACTGCCCCAGCGCTATATACGCAATCTAGCCATCCCCAATTACGCGACAACCATGGTTTTCGTGCTGTTAACATTGGGCGTTTTGCTTAAAATGGGGGGGCGCCTGGGATTTAACATCAAATACGTTTTTTCCATACCGCATCTGAATTTCAACATCTAATATGCCCAAAATCGTCAGACAGCTCTTTATCTGGGGCAATCTGCTTCTCGTCCTGCTTCTGGCCGCTTCCGTCATGCGCGATGAGAGCAGGGAATGGAAAAAATACCAAAAGAAATTCTACGAACTGGAAGCTAAGGATCTGGAAGGCAAACTGGCTCAAACCCAGGAACCTGAAGCGCGCAGATCCATCGAAAAACAAATTCAGGCCAAACAACACGCCGGGCTTGAGGTCAAACAAATGATCCTCAACGATATCGACCGCATCGACCGCTGCATTACTTGCCATGTCGGCATGGACCCGCTTTATAACCCGTCGCTTCAAACGCCGTTTACGGAGAATCCCTACAAAGGCCACCCGGGGGATATCCTGAAGACTCATTCGCCCAATAAATACGGTTGCACGATTTGCCATCAAGGCCAAGGCTTGGCCACGACCGTGGAAGCCGCTCACGGCAAGGTCAAGCATTGGGAGGAACCGCTCCTTCAACCGCCCTTTATTCAGGCAGCCTGCGTCAAATGCCACGCGAATTTCGAAGATATCCCCTACGCCCAAACCGCAAAAACCGGCAAAGAGCTGTTCACAAAGCATGGTTGCTACGGCTGCCACGCCATCAAGGGCTCAGGCGGCGTGGTTTCCGAGGATTTAGGCGAAGTCGCCTCAAAACCTCTTTCCAGGATCGACTTTTACCCTTCCGGCCTTCCCCGGAAAGAATGGAATGCTCAAAATTGGATTCTCCTTCACTTGACCCAAGACCCAATGAAAAATGTACCGGGTGATCCTGAAGGACATTTGGGCTCGCCGATTTCACCGTCGGGCATGCCGCCGTTCTTCAAGGACATGAAGGAAGATGAGGCCAAGGCCATTGCGACTTATCTCATGTCCATGACCAGCGAAAAAATTCTCCATGATTACTACGTCTATGCCGCGCCCAAGCCCGAACCAAAATACGCGTCCGCGATCGAACGAGGCCGCTATGTCTACAATAAATTCGGCTGCGCAGGCTGCCATGGAATCGACGCCATGGGTGGACGCAGGAACTTCAATGCCCAGGGACCGGGACAGGATCCCGAAGCCGCGGATCAAGTGGCGGAAATGGCCAAAGGCAAAGAGCCTGATTTAAAAGAGACCATGGGCACGTTTACGCGCGAGGAGTTAAAACACAAAATTCAAAAGGGGGTCCCTTCAACGGACATCGTTCGGTTCAAAGCGGACGGCCCCACTCCCCCTCTTTACATGCCTGCCTGGAAAGAAAAGATCAAAGGGCAGGACTTGGAAGATTTGGTTACTTATCTGCTCTCCATCGCCAAGAAAGGCGAAGAGTGGTAATTTAGCCCGATTTCCTAAAGCCGCGACGCCAATCGAATAACAGGCAAAACAACTCTGGAAGAAAAACCGTTTCCCGGCGCGCGAAGTCCCCAAAACGTGCGCGCCAGGATTGTTGGTCCCAATTCGCCGACACTCACCCCCAATAACGACCGGTTAGCCGAAACCCCCCGGTAACGGATAAACGGGGTCGATTCCCATGACCCCAAAATATGATTGCTGGGCCTGATTAATTGATGCCCACGCGCCTCAAAAATCCGCATACGCACCGGGCCTTGAAGCTGGGGCGATCGAACCACCATGCGCGTGGGGATGATCTCCGACCGGTAAAGGCCCTTATTCCTCCAACGGCCGACAACATCGACTTCAACGACTTCGCGTCCCCCGAACGACTCATTAACTCGGCGCGCGACGCTCATCTCCTGGACATCAAAAATCAAATCATGGTTTTGCTCGATGACAACGCGGCCGTCCAGGCGCTCCAAGGGCACGCGGACAAGATCCCTGATATTCGGAGTCTCCGCCCCTGAAACAGCCAAAGGCAGCAGCGCCAATAAGCCGGCGCAAGTCAATTTCATCATGAAACTTCCTTGCCCATTGTGACCCCGGATCGAATTTTTGCCCAGGGTCTTTCGACCTAGCGAAAATTAGGCCGAAAGTTTTTTAGTAACTGCTGCCCCTGGCGATCCAACGATCCAGGCTGAAAGGATTGATTTGGCGGCGACGGGAAATAAGGACAGCGGACAAGGTAATCAACACGGCATCCAAAATCATGACCTGCCAAGGCTCCAGGTGCGGCCCGGCGCTGCCGAAGCACCCGCATTCGCCCACGGCAATGCCCCGGATTTTAAGCGAAGCCAGGGCCAGGAAAAAAGCCGAATTCAATGATCCCGCCGCAACGGCGCTCAACGTCGTCAGGTACCCGGCTGCAAGAAAACCGCCGATAAACAGCTCGGCCCAGGGGATCGTTTTAGCCGCCCATGGCACCAAGGCCAACGGCAGGACTTGGAACGCCTCGATGGCTGCGGCGAATTCCTCCACCGGGCTCAACAGCTTGAGATACCCGGAAATGAAAAGAACAAGGCCGACGATCAACCGGGCTGCGGGCGCCGCATAATCCAGGCCGGAGACAGCCGGCACGATATTAAGGCCTTCGTTTTCCCTTAGTTTTTTCACTTTTCATAACCTCGATCAATCTGGCCCCGTGCTGCTTCAACTGCCCGCCGCCCACCAAACGGACGCCTTCGAGAAAAAACGTGGGCGTTGACTCGACCTGCCGCGATTGAGCCTCGGCGGCGTCCGCGCTGACCGCAAGATTGATTTTGGCATCATCAAGGCAGCCGTTGAATTCTGCTTCGTTTAAGGCAAGTTCCTTGGCGTAAACCAAAAAATCGTCGCGGACATTCTGGGATTTCGACCAGACTTCCTGGCGCTCGAAGAGCGTGTCGTGGTATTCCCAAAACTTATTTTTTCGGCGCGCGCACTCCGTGGCTTTGGCCGCCAGCCGGGCCGAGGCGTGCATCATCTCCAAGGGAAAATGTTTGAACACCAATTTAACGTCATTGGGGTAAAGCGACATCAGCTCATGCAAAACAGGCTGGGCTCTTTTGCAGCTCGGGCACTGAAAATCGGAAAACTCTTCAATGGTGATGGGTGCGCCGATGGGTCCGCGGACGCGGCCTTCAGGCAACGCCATGGCTGCGGCCCATTCGGTCTTCCTGCCGAGCTTGACGCAGGCGATAAAAAAAACCGAAAGGACCAGCCCGGAGGCGATTAGGCGGACATTTTTCTTTTCCAACAAACGCATTCCCGTTTATTTTGCTAAAAAACGAAGGCGATGCAAAAACCACTGCCGGGGCGGCCGCCTAAAATATCAAAAACAACGCTGGCCAATCTGATGCTGCCCGAGGACGCCAACCCCAGGGGCAAGGTCTTCGGCGGCAGCGTCTTAAAATTAATCGACAACGCGGCCTATGTCGCGGCCTGCCGCCACGCAGGCACGGCCAATTGCGTCACGGTATCCATGGATAAAGTCGATTTTAAAGTGCCGATCGAGATCGGCGAATTGGTAATTTTGGAGTCCCAGGTTCATTATACCGGCCGCACCTCGATTCAAGTCGGGGTCAATGTCTTCGCCGAAAATTTAAATAGCGGCCGGCGCCGGCTGACCAATTCATGCCTGGTTACGTTCGTGGCCGTCGATGCCCAGGGCCGGCCGGCCCCGGTCCCTGCGGTCAAGCCGCAAACAGCCCAGGAGAAAAAACTCTATCACGAAGCTCATCAGCGCCGGCTGCAACAAAATCAATAATGCCCGAAACCCTCTGCCACGAAGACGCCGCTCAATTAGCGGGGCCTCTTGAGAACCTTCGTCCGATGCCTCAGCCCAGCGGCGTTCTGATGTGCCCGCCGGATTATTTTGACGTGCTGGAAGCCCAAAATCCTTTCATGGCCGGCCAACTCGGCAAAGTCGACAAAGACAAAGCCAAAAGCCAATGGCATGAGATGAAAACGATCTTAGAGAAACTGGGCAAATCCGTTCACGTCATGCCCGCAGCCCCAAATTTAGAAGATATGGTGTTTTGCGCCAATCAGGCCCTCCCAGGGCTTGGCGCCGACGGCCAAAAAATCGCCCTGATGGGGCGCATGAAATACCCCTCGCGCCGGCGGGAAACGCCGTTCGTCAAAAGCCGGCTTGATCAAGAAGGTTATCGGACCCTGACCCTGACCAAGGACATTTGCTTTGAAGGCACGGGAGACGCGCTCTGGCATAGCGGGAAACGGCTGATTTGGGGCGGCTGGGGTCAGCGCACCCGCAAAGAGGCTTACGCAGAGGTCGCCCAAGTCATGGGAGCATCGGTTTGCCTGCTGGAGATGCCCAACCCCCGGTTTTATCATCTGGATACCTGTTTAGCTGTTTTAAGCCGGGAGGCGGCCTTGATTCATCCCCCCGCCTTCACCGAACAAGGGCTCAAGCTTCTTAGCGCTGTTTTCCCGGCATTAATCGAAGTGGACGCGGGTGAAGCCGTCGGGCAAATGGCCTGCAATGCCCTGGCTATCGACGAACGCTGGGTGATTATTCAACGGGGAGCCGTGAAAACGGTCAGGGAATTGAAAAAACTCGGTTTTGAAATCATTGAAACCGAAACATCGGAATTCATGAAATCAGGCGGCAGCGTTTTCTGCATGAAACTGCTGCTCTTTTAGCCTTCGTTGTGGTATGGATGCCCTTTAAGAATGGCGGCGGCGCGGTAGATTTGCTCCATGAGCACCACCCGGGCCAACTCATGAGGCATGGTCTGAGGCCCCAGGCTTAAAACAGCCTTCGCTTTCTCCTTCAAGGAAGCGGAAAAACCCAAACTGCTGCCCAAACAAAGGCCGACGGCTTTCAACCCGGAGCGTTCCCAGTCGTCCATCAATTCCGACCACTGACGGGAATTCAAAGCCCGGCCGCGCTCGTCAATAAGAAAAAAAGGCGCCTTCTCCGGAAGCTTGTTCGTAATTTCGCTCAATAAGCGCCGGGCTTCCTCGTCTTGAATCAAACGCCTGGAGGCCGGCGACTTTTCCGCAACAGGGAGGGGCTTTATCTCAATTTCTTCGAGGGTCACCCAGGGCCGCGACAGCCTCAAATAATAATCCGCCGCATCCCGCAGCCCGGATGTTTTCAGGCGTCCGAAGGAAAGAATAAAAATTTTCAGCTATCGGCCCTCGCCGCCCGGATTGGCGACGCAGCCTTCCCAAAGGCGAAGGAAATCGTTGGATTTGCCCTGTTTATGCAAAAGCGCAAATTTGGCCACCTCAACGCCCAAATTTTTCAGGCGCCGGCCCAATTTAGGGTCAAGCAAACGGCCGTTTCGATCGAACGCATGGTGGGACCTGGCGATGGAAACTTGGCCCGGCACAACCCAGGCATGCACCTGACGAAAAATCGTCCTCAAATGACTAAGCGCGTTAAAGGCGCCCATCTCCCCGCCGGCCAAACCCACCAAGCCCGCCATCTTCCCCTCGAATTCCTCGAAACCCATCCAATCGAGGGCGTTTTTCAAAGCGCCGGAGCAACTGCCGTGGTATTCCGGCGTGGCCACGATAATACCGTCGGCTTTTTTACAAATATTCTTGAGCTTAGCCACATGCTGGGCGCCTTTGGCATGACGGAAAGGAGAATTCAACAACGGCAAATCGTAATCCCGCAATTCAACGGCTTGGATATCCGCGCCCGATAAGCGCGCGCCTTCCAAGGCCAGCCTTAACGCCTGCATGGTATTGCCCTTGGCTTCAAGGCTTCCGCAGATTCCGACGATGTTTAACCGTGATTGAGGCATATCAGCTTTTAACAAAATTTTGATCCGCCGTTTGCAGCGCATCGCTTCTTAATAATCTAGCCGCCGATAAAACGACTTCCAACGCATCCCATCGCGCCGACAAAAGCCGCTTGGCCAGCTTGCCCGTTAAAAAGGCCGTGCGTGTCCAAGGAAAAAACTGCCCGGCGTGCTTGTCGAAAAACAGCAACCCGCTCAAAGCATGATGATAGTCGGCCAATAAATTGCCCCGATTCACGGTGCGGCCGACTTTGTGCCGGACGCGCGCTTGGGGAACCCAGGCCAAGGCCCATCCGGCCTGCCTTGCCCGCAGCGACCAATCCGCATCCTCCCAATAAATAAAAAACCGCTCATCCAGCAAGCCGATTTGCCGGATCATGGATGCGCGGGCCAAAATCGAAGCGCCGTTGATGTAATCCAATTGCTTGCCGCCGGTTTTGGTTTCATGGCGGCTGGTTCCAAACCATGGATTGATAAAGCCCCCGCCCAAGGCCTGGGGTTTTTTGGGCTGATCGTGATGATAAAGCGCGGCCCCGGCCAAACCGATCGCAGGATTTTCTTGCGCCGCGGCGACCAGCGCGCTCAGCGTATTGCCTTCGACGACCGTATCATTGTTTAAAACCCACACATAATCCGCTCCGCGCTCAAGGGCCCGGCGAATCCCGATATTATTGCCCCCGGCATAGCCCTTGTTCGCGGTGGACTCAAGTAAAACAGCGGCCGGAGCGCCGAAGGGTTGGGCCGCCGCCCATGATGACAGGGTTGCCCGGGAATCATCAATCGAAGCATTATCCACGATCAGAATTTCGAAGTCCGGATAATCCGATTTTTTCAATGATTCCAGGCAATCGATGGTGTCCTGGGAGCCGTTGTAGTTTAAAACGATGACGGCGACTTTAGGCGGCATTGGGAAATTCTATCAATCGCCGAGCCTCTATAGGGGACCGGGGCAAACTGTTAAAATTACACGAGAGGCGACGTAGCTCAGTGGTAGAGCGAGCGTCTCATAAGCGCTATGTCGAAGGTTCGATTCCTTCCGTCGCCAAATGCGCTCGTCAATCGGGAAATGGGAAGGGAGAACAGTTGTCAAAAAAGAAACACCGGCATTTAGCTCCCGTTCAACCGACAGCCCCGCCCCCTCCTGCGTCCCCGATCTCCCCCGCTTTTCCCTTGCCCTATGCTCTGTGCATCATCCTGGCTGCCTTCATTCTTTACGCCAATACATTAGGCCATCAATTTATCTACGGCGATGACGAACACATGTTCGTCAAAAATGTTTATTTGAGCGATTGGCGTTTTTTCCCTAATCTGCTCACTGAAAACGTCAAAGCCGGGTTCGGGCAAATGACCAATCATTACCGCCCCGTGCAAATGGGCCTTTACGGGATCATCGCCCACACCGCCGGCATCACCCCCTGGCCGTTTCATTTCTTGAATATTCTCTGCCATGCGGCTTCGGGTTTGTTTCTCTTCCTTCTCCTCAAGGACCTTTTCCCGGAACTCAAGCTTTGGCAAATCGCGGGCATGGCGCTGTTGTGGGTTGCGCATCCCATCCAAGTGGAAGACATTGCCATGGCCAACGGCACGGCCACGCCCCTGCATGGAGCCTGGCTTTTGGCTTCGCTATGGGCGTTCGCCCGCTCCCTGGACCGGCAGCAGCAGCGCCCGCGGCTTTTTTGGTTCTGCGCCTTGGGGGCCTTTGCCGGGGCTTTGCTGTCGAAAGAAAGCGCCATTGTGTTGCCGGCTTTGATTTTGGGGCTGCACTGGACGTTGGCGCGGCTAAACCGAGCCGAAGCCTTGACGATTGCTAAAGCGCTTTCTTTTCACCTTCCCTTTTGGGCGTTAGCCGGCTTGTACATGCTGTTGCGCCTGACCGTGTTTAATTTCGCCGACACCCTAAATTTTTATCAGGGAACTTCCAATGTTTTTACGGAAAATTTGATTTATCGTTTCTATACGCTGATGACCGTTCTTGCCCACGGCCTGAAAATTCTAATTTTGCCGATAGGGCTTCACCCTGAGCGCAATTGGCCGGTGTTTGCGTCGTTGTTGTCCGCTCCGGTGCTGGCATCGGCCGCCGGCCTGGGCGCCCTCTTGATCCTGGCCGCATGGGCCGTCAACAAAGAACCCAGGATCAGCTTCGGCGTATTCTGGTTTTTCGCAGCCTACGCGCCCATGAGCAATCTGCTCGCCAAAATCAACGCGCTGTTTTGGGAACACTGGTTTTATTTCCCCTCCCTCGGCATGTTCATCGCCTTGGCGGCCGCAACCGTCGCTTGGCCGCGCGCCAAAACTACGTTGATGGCCTTAACCCTCAGCGCCATCCCGGTCCTGAGCGCGGCCACGATTTACCGAAACCGTTTTTGGCGGAACTCGGAAACTTATTTCAGCTATTGCCTGCGCTATGAACCCGAAACAGCCAAACTTTGGAACAATCTGGCCATGGCCGTCTCGGAGAAAGGCGATGAACGCAGGGCCATCGAGTACTATAAAGAAGCCGTTCGCTTAAATGACGCCCATCCGGAAACCCATCACAACCTGGCCAACGCCTACTCAAGCCTGGGAGAAATCGCCTTAGCCGAAGAAGAATTCAAAAAAGCCATTGCCATGGCCCCGCAGTTTTATCATTCCCATTTGTCCTTGGCCGGCATCGAAATTTATCGCAAGAACTACAAGAGAGCGATCGTTTATTTGGAAACGGCCGTCGGCATTAATCCTCATCTTGATCAGGCCAAACAGGTTCTAGAAGCGCTTAAAAGCGGACAATTTAAGCCGCGGGAGCCAACTGCGCGGTGAAATGCCTGAGTTCTTTGGGCTCGACAACGATCCGGTAGCCGCTGAATTGTTTGCGCTTGCTCCGAATCCGGTCGAAGACCTCGATCACCCAATCGACATGGCTTTGAGTATAGACGCGGCGCGGGATGGCCAAGCGCACCAGCTCCATTTTCGCGGCTTTGCCGAACATCAGCGAGCCTAATTCGCAGGAGCGTATGCCCGCCTCAAGGTAAAGCTGGACAACCAAAGATTGTCCGGGAAATTGATCCCTGGGGATATGCGGCAAAAACTTCCGGGCGTCAATATAAACCGCATGGCCGCCCACCGGACGCATGATGGGAATGCCCAGCTTCATCAGGCCCTCGCCCAAATAAGCGGTTGAACGCAGGCGGTACTTTAAATAATCTTCTTCCAAGACTTCCAGCAATCCCTGGGCCATGGCCTCCAAATCGCGTCCAGCCAAGCCCCCATAGGTCGGGAAGCCCTCGGTTAAAATCAGCAAATTCCTGGATTGCTGGGCCCAGGCCTCGTTGTTTAAGGCCAAAAATCCGCCGATATTGGCGAACGCGTCTTTTTTGGCGCTCATCAAGCAGCCGTCCGCCAACGCAAAAATCCCCCTGGCGATTTCCTCCACGGATGTGCCCTCCCAGCCGGATTCCCGCGTCTTGATGAAATAAGAATTCTCGGAAAAGCGCGCGGCATCAATAAACAAAGGGACGCCGTATTTTTTGGTTAATTCCCGGACTCTGCGCAAATTATCCATGGACACCGGCTGCCCGCCCAAAGCGTTATTGGTCAAGGTCATCAACACCAAGGGAATGCGCCGGCGCTTGGTTTTCAACAGTTTCTCCAACGCCTTCAAATCGATATTGCCTTTAAACGGATACTCGCTTTGCGCGTCCTTGGCCTGGGCGCAGGGCAAATCCACGGCCAGGGCTCCGGTGGCCTCGATATTGGCGCGGGTCGTGTCAAAATGAGTGTTGCCCGGAATGATTTTGCCCTTGCCGCCGGCGACGGAAAATAAAATGCGCTCAGCCGCGCGTCCCTGATGCGTAGGGATGATATGCTCAAATCCCGTAATCCGCTTGACCACCGCCTGGAAAACAAAAAAGCTTCTGGCCCCGGCATAGGATTCATCCCCCTTCATCAGGGCCGACCACTGAAGCGCGCTCATGGCGCTGGTTCCGGAATCCGTCAATAAATCAACGGTGACTTTATCCGCCGGGATGCGGAACAAATTGTAACCCGCGCCTTCAAGCAATTTTTGCCGCTCAGCCCGGTTGGTAAAGGCGATGGGCTCCACCATTTTGATTTTAAAGGGCTCGATAATAGTTCGGTAATTCCACTCGGACATCGGGCAAGAATTATCGCATAATTGTTTTATGGCCCTTGAAATCCTCATCCTCGTCGGAGTTTTACTGGCCTTGGGCGTTTCCATCGCGCTTTTTTTAAGAAAACAGGAACGCGCCGATATCGCCCCTCTTCAAGACGGGCTCGTCAAGCTTCAAAGCGATATGGCCGGACGCATCGTCCAGGCTTCCGGGGAAACCAAACAGCTTGTCGCCGAAAAATTCGCGGATGAATTTCAAAAAATATCGGAACGCTTAAATACTCAACTGGATCGCGGCCGCCAGGACCAGGAAGCCCGGCTCTTGAAAATGGCCGACGGCATGGAAAAACGCCTTGAAGAAATCCGAGAAAAAGTCGATCGCCGCCTGCTGGCCATCGGCGATCTGGTCCAGGAAAAACTCGATAAAACCATTCAGGACGGGCATCAGCAATCGGAAAAAGTCGTGGAGCATCTGCGCAAAGCCGAGCTGCAACTGCAAAATTTAAATACGGTCGGAACATCGATCAACGAACTGAATTCCCTCTTGAAACTGCCGCATTTGCGCGGGAGCTTCGGGGAAATGACCTTGGAGAGCCTGCTGGCTGATTTTCTGCCGGCCGGGACCTATGAAGTTCAAACAGGCGCCACCGGCGACCGGCGTCCCGATGCCATCGTCAAATTCCCCAAATCCTATCTGCCCATCGACAGCAAATTCCCCAGGGAGCAGGTTCTGCCGCTCTTCGAATCCAATGATCCGGCCCAAATCGAATCAGCGCGACAGGAATTGGCCCGTGTGGTCAAGGAACAAGCCAAACAGATTCACGACAAATACGTGCATCCTGAGGAAGGATCCATGGACATGGCCTTGATGTTCTTGCCGAGCGAGACCCTGTATTTTGAAGTAATCAGAAATATCAAACTTTGGGAACAGCTCTCCAAACTTAAAGTTTTCCCGGTTTCCCCCAACACCTTGGCCGTGACGCTCAAAAGCATCGCCATTGCCCACGATTACTATGAAATGGCCCAGGGGGTCCAGCAAACCATCGAAGATATCCGAAAGGCGCGGAACCATTTTGAACATTTCGAAAACCGATTCGATGAGGTGGGCGAACGCCTCAGAAAAGCTCAGGAAGCCTTTGATACGGCCCAGACCAATTTAAGCCGCTATACGAGCTCCGTTACGCGCCTGACCGGCGAGACCCCGGCCGCCCTACCGTTAAGCGACGGCAAAAACTAAGAACACCTCAAAAAAATCCGCAACGAAGCCCGCGCGCGTCGCGTCCCTTCTTAAACAATCACGATTTCTTCGTGAATAATGCTGGGCGATTTTTTTAAGCCTGATTCCGTCAAATACCACTCAACCAAGGCCCCGAACACCACCCTTAACACGCAGGCCGCCGGGGCCGCCAGAATCAACCCCAACAGCCCGAAAAAATGCCCTCCGAACATCAACGCGAAAATGAGCAGCGCAGGATGCAGATGAACGGCCCGGGCCATAATATAAGGCTGAATGAACCAGTCGTCAAAAAACCGCAACCCGGCGAACAGCAAAATCACGTTTAACGCCGGGCCCAAAGACTCAAACTGAATCGCGGTCAAAGCCGCGGCCAAGGCGCCCACAATAATAGGTCCGATGTAAGGAATCAACCCGCTGATGCCCGTCAATACCCCCAACGTCAACGCGTAATCCATGCCCAAGACATAAAGGCCGACGGTCGCCAAAGCCCCGATAATCGAGGCCTCGATGAAAATCGCCCTCAAATAATTGCCGATGGATTCGCTGATCGCGCAAAACACATGCAGCGCCTTCTCCACATGGCGGCCGGGGCAGGCGGCCAGGACTTTCTCAAGAATATGCGGCCCGTCTGAAAGAAAAAAGAACGCGATAAACGGCACGAGGAAAAGCAAAGAGAAAAACCCAAGAAGCCCGGAAGCCACGTTCGGCAAGGATTCGGCGGTATGCGCCGCGAAGGCCTGCGCCTTTTCTTCGATCATAGGAACCACTTCGCGGGCCGCCGGCCAGCGCTTAAGCGCATAATCAAGGGCATTGTCGCTCATTTTTTTCAAACCCGCGGCCTTCTCCGGCCAATGGGTTTGCAATTCCTCGATTTCAACGGCCGCCTGCGGAATCAGCGCCGCGGCCAAAATGCCCACCGCCAATCCGACGCACGCATAAAACGCCACGACCACCACGCGCCGCCGGACGCCCTTATGTTCAAACATGGCGATTAAAGGATTGACTAAATAAGCGGCCAAGAGCGCAAGCAGAAACGGCGTTAATACCGATTGCACTGTTCGTTATTTAAGATCAGCTTTGGCGATCTGCGATGAGATATTTCTCAACCGCGCGGAAAGCAGCTTGGCCAAAGCCGATAAAATCGAAGCGCCGATATCCGGGCGCTGCACGATGAAACCATCGAGGCTGCTTTTATAAAGAAAAAACAAACTTGAAGGCTCCACGGCCACGGCCCTGGCTGAACGCGGCATCTCTTCAAGTAAAGCCATCTCCCCGAAAAAATCTCCGGGCTCCAAGACAGCCAATTCTTGTTCATGGCCTTTTTTATCCTTTCGATAAAGACCCACCTTTCCCGAACCGATAATGAAAAGGGCGCGCCCGATATCCCCCTCTTTAAAAATCACTTCCCCCTCCTGGTAATTTCTATGGTAAAGCATGGTCAGCACGCGAGTCAGTTGATTGGATGTCAAACTGCGGAAAATCGGAATTTTCTCCAACGCCTCGCGGCGGCGGATCAATTCCGGATCCAGCAAATAACTTTTTAAAAAACCCTTAATTAACCGCACTCAACACCCGCTTAAGGCAACAACCGATCCATATTGCCCGCGATTTACCGATCTTATGCTATTCCTCGTAAGCCTTCTTAGGGGATTGCCCGGCAGGGCTCATTCTTCTTGCTTTTTCAAGAATGGTGTCCCGGCCGTCTTCATAAAGGTCCGCGCCTTCTTCCAGCCAACGCTTAATCCAACCGGCCAGATCTCGCCTCGTTTTTTTTCCGGCCGCCGGCGCCAGCATCACGCCCATGGCTCCGCCCACAATACCGCCCAACAAAAAGGCGAGAAACAGTTCTCCGCTGCTTCGCTCGCTCATAGCCCACCTCCCCTTGCTTACCCGTCATTTAATCCGCACGAACGCCAGGCGGATCACGGGCGTCAGTCGCCTTTGCCGCT
Organism: Elusimicrobiota bacterium; assembly: GCA_016180815.1. Taxonomy (NCBI): domain Bacteria; kingdom Pseudomonadati; phylum Elusimicrobiota; species Elusimicrobiota bacterium. Next base: position 41,009 of record JACPAN010000003.1, on the reverse strand, counting down.
TTTCGCCTTCGTCTCCCGCTCCTCGGTTCCGTTGCCCTCTTTCGAAAATTTCTTGAAGGCCCAGGCCAGTCCCGCGATAAAAGGAACCGCCTTGCCCAAGCCGCTATCTAACTGATGCACCCAATCGGCGAACGTTCTCGACGAGTCATTGACGCGAATAACCGTCTCATCCGCGTGCAGCAGGATTTGCTCCATGGCCCGCGCGGAGCGCTCCACCTGCCGCAAGGTCCGGATCAAATACACGACGCCCGCGACCACGGCCGCAGTCACAACGATTGCGCAAAAAACAAATACCCATATCGGCATCATTAGAGTGTATAGCTCTCCATCAATGATTGCAAGGGGTTCATGTCTTGATACAATCTTTTGACAAAATGGCCCAAGTCGCATGACCGGGCCAAACGGCAAGTTCTCAACAAACTTCCCAATCGTTGCGGGGTGGTGTAATGGTAGTCACAGGCGCCTTTGAAGCGTCTAGTGCAGGTTCGACTCCTGCCCCCGCAGATTTTTTCGAAAGATGCTGATTTGTAACGGATTTCGAATGAGCAAGTTTAACGGTAATAGAAACTCCCTCGAGAAATGGGAAAAAAGGAGCGCGTTAGAACATTGAAGCCAAAAGCAAGAATGTCATTTGGGCAAGGCCAAAAAGGGCGGACGTTACAAAACTATTCTGCAACGCCTTTTTGTTTAAGTTTTTTCAAAATCCGCCAAACTGCCGTCCTGGACCACCTGCCAGCGCGATTACTCTCATGATCCTCTTTGTTCAACTGTTTGGCAATTTTTTCAGACGACCAACCTTGCGCGGCCAGTTCCTGGATTCGTTTAATCCAAACAAGCTCAGCCTGATTGAACACCCGGCCCATCTTACCCATCTCTTGCCCAAAAGGAACGCGCCCTTTTGCGGACGGCGCATTGGCAATCTCAGGTTGAGAGGGAGAGATTAAAGTGGGCGGTTTCGTTTCCTCTTTTCCCTCGCCCCTTATCATCCTCGCGACTGCCGTTGCCAACAGCTCGATAACGCGTTCCAGTCTCTCTTCGGGTGTCATGTCTTCAGGATCAAGATACTTTCTCCAATTTTCCATAGGTACCTCCATTGCCCGGCCTAAGGCCGAGCCAGAGGTGGTACCTTCTTTCCCTGGAGCCATGCAAGGTTCCTGTTACTGGGTGTAGCCGTGGCACTGCTTATTCTTCTGATCGTGGTCGCTCTCTTTGTGATAGCAGTTGCTGTTGCCGCCTCGGACAATGCCAAGCGTCGTCCTAAGCCGTCACTTGAAATTCGAGTGGAATCGGGAGGCTCGGACGGGGGCAAGGTAAATACAGGTCCAGTTACCCAGACATCCGATGGTGGCTGGATCATCAATCCCCAAAGCACCTTCCCCTTGACACTGCAGGGGATCGAAAGGGAAACGGCCGGCAAGATTAAAGATCTGCTTGCAGATGACGGCGGACAGAATCCCTATAGGCACAGGCTCGAGTTGGAACGTATTGTCGCGCGCTCGAATCTCCGTTGCAAGGAGATCGACGAATACACGAATAAATTTCGGCCGGCCTATCTTCAGAAGATCGAAGAACTGAAAAAGGCATCTCCAGAATGGCAAACAGCTTCCGGCAAGGATAAAGAAGACCTACTGTTCGAATTCCGCCAGCAGGCCGCGAGTACGCTGGAGGTGGTTCCCCACAGTGGTGTTGAGATCCTGTTTGAAAGCGAGCCAGAAGATGCCGCGCTGGATGATCAGCTCATCGATAAGTACGGCTACGATAACATTCAGGTCTACATGCGATGCGCGACGAAGTTGGATAAGGTATGGGTTATGCCCGCCGAGCACAGGGATCGCAAAGAGTTTGAAGCCCTAGCTGCATCGGGACTGGCACTCCGCGGCGAGCAAATTCCCACAGACTCCATTTTAGAAGTTCTTTCCCTAAAAGACCTGAATCGCCTTGCTGCTCCGCTCTCTCAATCGGAGTTTAAGCGGAAAGCCAAGGCCATAGAGGTCCTTGCCAAGGCTCCTGACCTGACCAAGCGTCTTGGCGAGGTCATTGCGTTCCGAGAATTGTTCAAACTCCAACCACTGCCACCTGAGTTTGCAAGCATCGAACTGACAAAGGTGGCCAAAGCCTGGGAATACGCTGGGGAAATCGCAAGCCTGATCGAGCACACCTATTCGATGGGGAAATATTCCCTGGCCCACATCAGCGGATTTTCCGATGCCTCCTCCTTCATTCGCGGCTGGGAGTTGTCAGCCATCGGCGATGACCGCACTTGTAGCCATTGCAAACGCGTGGCCGCAAAGAAGTTCTCGAAGCAGAACTACCCAAAGACACCGCTGCATATTGGCTGTAGGTGCACCGTGTTGCCCGTCACGAAGTACGAGTGAAGGCCGTGCCCGGCTTATCCCAATTCACGGCGCAAACTCTGGAAGCCTTCTATGGCAATCCCCAATTCATCGCGTTCGGTTCGGGATCGTGGGGTCCTTTTTTTAGAGTTTCAAGATATGACCTCGGCGACGGCAAGAATCTGGCGGCCGTATTCAGGCGCCACACAAAGTATTCACGCACGAACTTCCTCAGACGAGCATACGCTCCGAAACTTCACGGCTTGAAACGGCGGTGCTTCGCCGTGTTCTTAGAGAGTCACCGGGAAGAAATCGAGATGGACCCACATTTCCGACTGCTCCCCTTTCTTAAGAAGCTGCTGCCGAGCCGCCTTCATAGCCAAATCGACAAAGACTTCAAGAGGACATCAGTCGAGCGATACGTTGGTATCATTCGGCCCTCAACATGGCGGGATGCCGATAGCCTTTACAATCTCGAGCCATACTATCGAGGGATCAAGATGGTTTTTCTCTACGAACTGCGACTTCGAATAAGGCGCGGGGCTGGAAAAGCTGGGGCCTTTTTTGGGAGGGTGGCAGGAGGCAATTCAGTTCAACTTAAGCTGAACAATTACGCCGTCGATGCCATATCATCTGTAACAAAAATAGCCCGTTGGGACATTTATACGCACTGAGGAAGCTGAACTTTTCCGTCAGATATTCGGCTGCTGGCCTGGACAAAAAAGGAGTGGGAAGACTGAGTCAGGAATTCCGAAAATGACTCGATCCGAAGTTATCTCATCGAGACAAATAAATGGGCATCCAAAGCGTGGGCGATTCTTTGAAGCGTTCCTATGGTGAAATTTTCCCCTAGTTTCTCGATGCGGGAAACCACTTGCTGTTTGGTCCCAATCTTTTTAGCAAGTTCCTGTTGAGTTAGCCCTTTTTTCTCTCTTAGCCTCGCAATCTCGATAGCCAAGCGAATGGGGAGATCGGCTTCGTCGTACGCCTTATTGACTTTGGGGTTTTTGAGGGCTTCTTTGAGATGCTCATCAAAAAAGCGCCGGCCCTTAAAGACTCTTTTCACGTTATTCATCACCCCCTTGTTTGTGGCTCCAGCAGTGAATCCAGTCGGCCATGTAGCGCTTGGCCCGCTCGATTTCTGTTTGAGGCACCTTATCCGTCTTTTTTAAGAATCCGTGGGTAATCACAATGGTCTTCCCATGAAAGAAATAGAGAAAGCGGTACTGATGATGGCTAATGGCAATTCTGAGTTCCCGTATTTTGCCCTCCAGGACATCGGCATAAGGTCTTGGCAGATTTGGCCCCTGTTCCTTGAGGTAGCCAAACCACCTGAGAATTTTGCCTTGGTGCGTTTCATTGATTCCCTCAAAAAACTCATCAACCAAACTTTCGCCCTCTGGCGTAACGTAGTATTCAATCCGGTAAGGTTTTCCATGTGCCTCCATTGACATAGCTTACAGCATATAGGCTGTATTGTCAATGGCCCGTTTTGAGAGGACTTGCGGGCGGTCTCCGTTTAAGCTTAGGAGGCGCTCAAACTCTTTGATCTGAAGGTTATGATTTTGAATCCTGGCTAAATGTTTTATACGGCATTCCGTGATCGGTCCCTGTTTTGCGGAAGGCGGCATGGCTACGATGCGCCGCTGGATTTTCGGAGCCAGATTGAGAAGGTTAAGAATGCGGGTCAGGTAAGAGGGATTGATCCCGATTTCTTTGGCCAAGGCGTTTCGGGTCAAACCGGGGGTGCCGTCTAAGCGGCCATTGAAACGGCAGGCCTGCTTTAGGAGAACCTGAATCCGTAGCGGCCGCGGCTCCCGATAGCGGCGCTGACGATTCTTGGCGGCTTGGGCTTCATCGGAGGCCAGTATCCTCTTTTTGCCGTTCTTGCCGTTGACCGCGCCGAATTCTGCCTCATCCTCCATGCACCAAAAGTCGCTTTTATTCGTTATTTCTCCCAAAACCGCCCTGATTTGATCCAGGGATGTTCGATTACCGTTGGACTCGGGCAGAATCCTTGGATCTTTTAAGCTCTGATTGACTTTACGCCGTCTTACCCTCAAACTATGATTATGCGCTTCTTCGTCATCATGGGTCTGGCATGGCCCCTCTGCCTTAAAACAGCGCCGGTTTCCGCCGGAACATGCGAACAAGACATTGCCGTGTCCATCAATCAAGCGCCGGTCAATCGGATTTTAAGAAGCGTGCTCTTTGATGCAGATATCAACGATGACTGCAAGGGAACATACCTAAGAAAATTGGGGCAATACGCCCACGCTCAATTGTCGCTCGGTCTGTGCTCCGGGGGGGATTGTGAGGCCCTGACTGCGGCTCTAGCCCCGCTTCTTGAGCGCCGGGCTGAAGGTGAAATTTTCTGTGAGGCGCCGGCAACGCCGGGCGCCTGCAGGCCCAACAGTCGCTACAACCGATTAATCGAGCCCGTAGAACGGATCGCCAGCCGCATCATCCCCAGGTCCATGCCCGCCATCCAAACCAAAATCGCCGGCAGCGCCTCAGGCGCCGCCGGCCCATCCATTGTCCCGGCTTGTCTGCTGCCCACGGCCTGCGTCGGCGCTCATGGCTCGACTGCCTGCCGTCAAGCGCTTCAAAAATTATGGTGGTCGGATGCCGCTCATTTTGCCAAAGGCAAAGACAATGAGCTTTGGGTTAACGAAGGAGGCTTCGCGCATCTTTATTTAGGCAGCGCTTTCACCTGCACGGCCGGACAACAACGCGGCGACACCTGCGCTCTATATTCCGGTTTTAATCTCATGGCCCACTATTGTGTAAGCCCGCACCGCAATCCTAATATTACCAGCACTTGCCCCGAACAAGGTCCGGGCTTTGAGTGCAATTTCAACCCGGATACTCTGTTAATTCAAGCTTATCGCGCGGGCCTTTGGGAAGCTGAATTCTGTCATGAAGACGCCGAGTCGCACGCCACTCGCTGCGATCCGGCCCGGGTCAATCCCATCGCCGAAGAGGAAGCTCCGTTCGTGGAACTGTACGAGGAAAATAACTGCGCCGATGATTCCACAAGCGAGGCTTGCCGCATCGTTGAAGACAATCTTTTTGATATCCGCACCAGGCGCGCGCGTGAACGCATGGAAGAGCTCTATCCCGGCATCACCGCGCAATACCCCAATCTCATGCTTCAGGGAGAATCTGGATTGAGTTTGCTTAAATTAATCGAAATTTTGAAAGAGCGCGGTTTTGACACCGCCTATTATGAACCCACCAATGCCGGCTGGTCCGAGGCCATGGATGCTTTAGATGCCGGCCATCCGATACAAATTTCCATCGATCCCTCATCCTGGGCCCGATATGGCGTGGGCGGCAGCCATGCGGTGACGCTCTTTGGCCGGCACTCGGCCCCAGGACAATCCTGGGTTATTGTCCAGGATTCAAACCACGAAGACATTGTTAAACTGATCGCTGAAAATAAAGTTCTATCAAGTTTCAAAGAAATCGGCTCCGGAGGCCTTGGCCTTTGCGCCGAGGGTAACGACCCGCGCTGCGCCCAATAAACCTGAAGGTAAAATACTGATGAACTCATGATTCTATTCGCGCTGCTCGCTTGGTTTTCATGCGTTGACGCTCATGGCAACGGCCTCGAAGAGGCGCATTCCCTTTATTATCAAGGCCGTTTAGACGACGCGGAGCGCGCTTATTACTCGGCTTCAAAAAATCCGGCGCTTCGGGCCGAGGCCTATAAAAATCTTGCCGTCATCTACCGGGACCAAGGGTTGCACAAAAAGGCCCTGGCTTTATTGAAAAAAGCCCGGCGCCTGAACCCCCGCGACCCCAGGGTGGCCGAACAATTGGCTTGGTCTTACTGGCTGAGAGGGAAAAGCCAGGCCGCTCAAAACGAAGCCGAATATGCGCTTCGATTATCCTCGAGCACCTTGGCTCAATTCACTTTGGGTCTGGGCCGGCTTGAGCAAGGGAAAATCCGCGAAGCCAAAATGATTCTGGAATCCTTAAATAAACGGGCCTCTTATTTTCTGCCGGCTTATTTCGAACTGGGCAGGCTTTACGAAAACGAAAAAAATTGGAACCGGGCCAAGCAACTCTATCGCTCCCTCGCCAAGCTCGACTACACTTATCTTGAGGCTAAACGCCCGCTGGAGCGCGTCACGAGCGAGCTGAATATCCGAACCGGGCATCGTCCTCAAGCTTCCCTGATCCGTTCCAACGGCGCGCGAGAGGCAACCCCGGAAAAACCCAACGGCCGGGACGAAAATCCCGATCAGGAACGCCGCATCCCGCTGGCCCATCAACGCTATATAACCCCGCGCCTGCGCATCGGTCTTGGGACTTCTTCGGGCGGAAATTCTCTGACGAATTCGGGCATTATGTTTCGCGCTAAAGGGCCTTTCCGCATGTATCGAAAAGACGGCGGACGATTAATCGCCGAAGGCCAAAGCGGCCAAATCTGGCAAGTGCGCGCTTCAACGCCGGAAGGCTCGCTCACCGTCATTAAGCCCGATGGCCGCAAGCTGGGGCCGTTTGCCAAAACAATCATCATCGAAACCGACAAATCCATTTTCCCCATCCTGATTCACAACGTTTCCTACGGGCACGGTTTTGCCTGGGCCGGGTCGCAAGACAGGCAATACCGCGGGCGCATCGAATTGACCCCCGATGAAAAAGCGGGCGTGATTGTGGTCAATGACATTATCCTCGAAGAATACCTCTACAGCGTTTTGCCCGGAGAAATGCCTCCGGGCATCCCTCAAGAGACCTTAAAAGCCCAAGCCGTGATCGCCCGGAGCAATGCGCTTTATCGCCATGAAACCGAAACCGCGCACCCCAATCAACCCTATGATCTTTGCGACGGACAGCACTGCCAAGTTTACGTGGGTCTCTCCGGCGAACGCCCCGGCGAACGCCGCGCGGTCAATCAAACGCGGGGCATTATTTTGACGCATAAAGGCCGCGTCATTCACGCGCTTTTTCACGCCAATTGCGGCGGCCACACCCAGACGGCCGCGGATATACCGGACTGGCTTGGGGAACCTTATTTGCAGGCCGTGGCCGACACGCGCTCAGAGCCGCCTCAGTCCCCGTGGGCGACTGATTTATGGCTTAAAAGCCTGCCCGAGGCTTTTTGCGAGATCTCGGACCATGTCCATCCCTTATCTTTTCGATGGCTTTGGGTGATTAATTCCAGCGAGCTCGAGGAACGCCTCAACCGCATTCAAAAAATCGGCCGGCTTAAAAATATTCTCCAGTTAAAACGCGGCCCGGCCGGCTACCTGCATAATCTTCGCTTTATCGGCACCGACGGCGCGCTGACGATACGCAAAGAGCATGAAATCCGGCGCGTCTTGGCGATGGGCCTGGTGCGAAGCACCATGCTCGCCATGGATATGCGCCGCGACAAAAAAGGACGGCCTCAAGAGATTTATTTGTTCGGCGGAGGCTGGGGCCACGGCGTGGGTTTATGCCAGGGCGGAGCCGCCAATTTGGCGGAAACGGAAAACTACAATTACGAAAAGATTTTAAGGCACTACTACGCGGATGTCCGGCTGGAAACGCTTAAATGGGGGCGTTAAGGACAAGGCGCGGCATGCACGCCTATATTAACGGCGCCGCTATTGAGCACAAAGCACCCATCTAAGAGCGCAGTTCCGGTGGCATGACCCGAGCCGCGCACGCGGCTGTGCCCGCCGGCCTGGGCCTGGCCTGTGACATGGCCGTTATCATAAACCTGGGCATCGCCAAACACCAAAGCGTTTCCGGAAATCACCGCTTGCCCATAAACCGTAGCCCCGCCAGCAACCTGAGCCTTTCCTGAAACCTGCGCCTGACCACTAACGGCAGCCTGATCATAAACCTGCGCCTCGCCGCTAATCCAGGCATGTTCCAAAATCATGGCATTGCCAGCAACCATGCTCATGCCGCCGACTGCCGCCTCGCCTGCAACCTGTGCATTTTCATGAACCCAAGCAGCGCTTGAGACCTGGGCGTTTCCAAAAACAGCGGCATGATTGGAAACTTTAGCATCCCCAAAAACTCGGGCCAAACCAAAAATCCTGGCATGACCCCAAACCCAAGCCCGTCCGTAAACCACAGCTCCCGTACCCACATATGCTGTTGGAGCCACCAAGGTTGTATCCTCCACCCAGCCGCCGCCGTTGGAATGCTGATGAGCAGGCACAGGCCCGCGGCCGTCATTGAAATTATAGATGGTGGTTTGGGCGGCAATGGGCAAACGAGTGCTGGCAAGAATAAAAACTGTTGCGATAGAAATTCGGTGGAATTTCACGGAAACCTCCTCATGGCGCGAATTGGTTTTATTTTACCATGCGCCGGCTCAACAATTGAGCGCCGAGCCAAAACGTGGCCCGATACATGGGCCCAAATCGGCGCCAAGGCTCCTGCAAAAACCGGTGCAGCCACTCCAGTTTCCTTTGTCGCCAGGCCAAAGGCGCGCGCCGGCGAAGCCCGGCCCAAACCTCAAAAGCGCCCCCAATCCCCATGCTTAAGGGCGCGCCCAGAATATGCCGGTGACGCCAAAGCCAAATTTCCTGCTGGGGCATGGGCAAACCCGCCAATAAAATACGGATATTTTCCCCGCGAATGCGCTCCCCTAATTGCTCCGCAAAACCCGCTCCATCGCGCCATTGTTCGATCAAAACAGGCAAGCCCGGGTAACGCTGACGAACGATGTGCCGAAGCCGCTCAAGCGCAGGCGCCCTGCGTCCGACAAAACAAACCCCCCATCGGCGGAATCGGCAAACAGACAGCAGGCTCTCCGCCAGTTCGATGCCCGCAATTTTTTGCGCGACGGGAAAACCCAGCCGCTTCCCCATCAATAAAATCGAATCTCCGTCCGGCGTAACTAAATCCGCTTCGCGCAAGGCCTGCCGAAACAAGGCGTCATGATGCGCCCAATAAAGCGCGTTGGCGTTGAGCGACGCATGAAAACGCGGACGCGGTCCCTGAGCCCATTCAATCAGCAAATCACGCGCTTCATTCATTCGCCCATAAAAAAACTTCGTCGATTCGCAGCGATCCAATCGAAGCGGACGCACGGACAAAATGTTGTTCTCAACAAGCGCTGTTCTAACGGACATTGGCCCGATTCTCGAAAAACGCTAGAATTTGCTCAATCATGGACAGCCTCAAACTTTATACCCTTTTTGTCCCGGAAATCAAGTCTTATCTTCACAGCAAGGATTATTGGACGCTCAAAAAAGTTTTAAGCGAAATCTCCCCCTTTGAATTGGCCGAGGGCTGGCATGAATTCGCCGATGAGGAAAAAGTTCTTCTTTTTAAAATCTTGACCTCAAACCGGGCCCTTCAACTCTTTGAAGAATTAGACACCAAAGAACAAGAATTTCTTCTGCATAACACCCGGGGCGCGGACACCACGAAATGGATCAATTCCATCGCCCTGGAAGAGCAGCTGCGGCTTTTCGGCTCGCGCGGCGAACGCTTTTACAGACAGCTTCAGGCGCAAGCCAGAAAGCAACGCCTCCCCGCCCATTCGCCGGATCGCGCTCCTTGGCCGGCCGGCTCGACCGGGGCCCTCATGCAGCATGAATACTTTTGCGTTGATCCCAATTGGAAAGCCAACCTGACGCTGGAGCGCCTGCAAGCCACGGCCAGGTTAAAAAACGTGGGCGAGCTCTACACGCTGTATGTGTCGGACAAGGACAATCATTTGCTCGGCATTCTTTCCCTGCGCACGTTGATCGCCGCGCCGCAGGACAGTAAAATCGGCGACATCATGTGGCCCGCCGGGCTTCTCAGGGTGCAGCCTGAAACCGATCAAGAAGAAGTCGCCAAAATGTTTACCAAATACAATTTAAAAAGCATCCCGGTTGTCGATCGTGACAACAAACTTTTAGGAACCGTGGTCATCGATGATGTTTTAAACGTGGTGCAGCAGGAAGCCACGGAAGACATCGCAAAAATGGCCGGTACCCAGGCCGACGAGTTAACGCGCATGAAAATCTGGCAAGTGGCGCTTTTGCGCATGCCCTGGCTCATCATCACCTGCGGCGGACAATTCGTCGTGGCCCATGTGGTCAAATCATTCGAAGACACTTTGTCCAAATTCATCGCGTTGGCGAGCTTTATGCCCTTTATCGCGGCCATGGGCGGCAATATCGGCACGCAATCATCCACCATCGCGGTCCGGGCTTTGGCCACCGGCGAATGGAAAGCCACGGATTTTCGCCGCTCGGTTTCCAGGGAAGGATTTGTCGGGCTGAGCCTGGGCTTAACCTATGCTGTTTTGGGCGGCCTTCTGGCTTTTGCCTTATATGGAAACCGACTGGGCGGCCTGTTTCCCCTGACTGTAGCCTTAGGCATGCTGACTTCCATGACCATCGCAGCCATGTTGGGCGGGCTTTGGCCCTTTGTTTTAAACCGCTTTAAAATCGATCCGGCCACAGCTACCGGCCCTCTGGTCACCACGTTGACTGATTTAATCAGCGTCGGCACGTATCTTTTTGTAGCCAGTCTTTTTCTGCGTTAAAAAATAGTGACAGACACCATTGTCCCTGCCAAATGTCCATATCTGACCCCAAAAACATCCGTCGCATTTTAATCGTCAAACTCTGTTGCATTGGCGATATTGTCCAAATGACCCCGGCATTGCGCGCATTAAAAATGCGTTTTCCCCAGGCTCAAATGGATTTTCTCTGCGCCTCCTGGGTTCAAAACATCGCCCAGCGCGTCCCGGGCATTAACGAAGTCATCCTGTGGGATGAGCCGTATAAAACGATTTCCTGGGCCGAAGGCCTGTTCTCGTTTCTGCGCTTGGCCCGAGAATTGTCCCGGCGACGTTATGATTTGGCTTTTATCGGGCACCGCTCCCCGGTATTTGGCGCGCTGGCGTTTTTTAGCCGAATCCCCCTGCGCGCAGGCTTTAAAAGCGGAATCAACCTATTCCTGAACCATCCTGTCCTATTTAACCCGCAAATCCATGAAACACAACGCTATTTGGCCATTGCCCAGGCTTTAAACATCCCGTCAACCGGACAAGAATACTCCCTCGATCTTAAAGGCGATGAGCAAGCGTCAGCTCAAAAAATCGCTGAGCAGGCAGGCCTTGATCTTTCCCTGCGTCCCATCGCCATATTCCCCGGCGGCGGGCAGAACCCGGGCACATCCATGAAAATCAAACGCTGGGAAAAAGAAAAATATGCGGAGCTGATCAAACAATTGCCCCCTCAAATTCTTCTTCTCGGCAATCAATCCGATCATGAACTCTGCTCATGGCTAAAAAACGCAACTGATCCCACCGGAAATTCCGTTTTTAACCTAGCCGGTCAAACCACCATCACCGAGCTATTGGGCCTTTTGAAAAACTGCCGCCTGGTTATCGGCGGCGATTCCGGGCCTCTTTATCTGGCCGCAGCCCTAGGCACGCCGACCTTGATGCTGTTCGGGCCGTCATCCCCCAATCTCGTGGCCCCGCCGGGCCCTAATCACCGCCAGCTATGGAAACAAGTAAGTTGCAGCCCCTGCTACACGCCCGATACTGTTTACGACCGCTCTCGCTTTAAAAGCAATGAATTCATTTGCTGGACACAAACCCATGATTGCTTAAAAACCCTGAGCGTGAATGAAGTTTCCCAAGCCGTCCGCGAAATCCTCAGCGCCCGAGATCCAATCTCAACGCAACGTTAATCAAATGCCCCCCCGCCGATTTACTTCCCGCTCCGAACAAAAAACCATGGCCTTGGCCAAAAAAATTCTCGATATTTGCATGACAAAAAATATACGCTTAATCCTACTCTCCGGCAATTTGGGCTCCGGTAAAACCGTTTTTGTCCGTGGCCTGGCCAAGGCCATGGGCGTCAAACGCCCGGTTAAAAGCCCCAGCTTTGTTCTGATTCAGGAATACCAAGGCGCAAAAGCCAATTTAGTCCATGCTGATCTTTACCGCCTAGATAAAGCCCCGGACCTTGAAGGCATCGGTCTATCCGAATACCTGGAAAACCCTAAGAACATCGTGGCCATTGAATGGGCGGAAAAACTACCCCCCGCCTGGCCCATCCCCGCCAAAACCCTTACCCTGTCGTTTCATCCCGGCCGAACAAACAACCGGCGCGTCATCCACATTAAAACGTTTCCACTACTTATATCAAAAGTATAATTAACGGAATTGATACTTTTATATTTCTAATATTCACTATATAATGTGAATAACAGAAATATAATTTATGCGCTACGAAGACTTCGTGAACTACGCTAAACCCTTTCCTATTATTGACTCCACTGTTATCAATGCGATCCCGGGAAACAGCCGAACTTTGTCTAATTTATTAATGCTTTGGGTCAAAAAAGAAAAACTTATGCGGCTTAGAAGAGGACTTTATGCGCTGCCCCCGCAAATGTCCGCTCAACCGCTCAGCGGCGAAGCCGCCGCCTCCTTACTTTATTTCCCTTCTTATCTCTCGTTGGAATCGGCTTTAAGCCACTATGAATTGATCCCGGAACGAGTCGCCGAATGGACATCAATAACCACGCGAAAAACCATGCGTTTTGTCAACTCCCTGGGCCGCTTCAGCTATTGCCATGTAACACCAAAAAGATTCTTCGGTTTCGACCGGCTTGAAGGCCAAGGGTCAATCACCTATTTAGCCCGGCCGGAAAAAGCGCTTCTTGATTGGATTTACCTGGATGACCGCAAGGTTGCCGACCCCGGAGATTACATTGATATCCTTCGCCTTCAAAACACGGAATCGCTTTCCCGAAAAAAATTGATGGAAACAGCCGGGCGATTCGAATCCAAAAAAATTGCCGTCGCCGCAGCGGCATTATCCCGCGCGCTAAAGATGACTTCCTGAGTATTTTGATGAAAGATCAGATCATCGAGGAACTTCAACGAGAAAAAAACCCTGCTCGCCGCTTACGGGCTTTGCGCGAAGAACTTCAGTACCTTACCCTACGGATTCTCTCGCAAGCAGGGTTTTTTTCGGACTTCGCTTTTATGGGAGGTACGGCGCTTAGAATCCTCTACGATCTGAAGCGATTTTCCGAAGATCTCGACTTTTCCGCAGCTCCGGGCAAAGAACAAAAGGTTTCTTTTGAAAACTATGGCGACTCCCTGCCCAAGACTCTCGAGCAACTCGGCTTTTCCGTAACCGCCAAAACAAAAACTATCGGCGCCGTGCGGTCGAGTTTTTTGAGATTCTCCGACCTCTGGTGGCGCCTGGATCCGGCTGTGCCCAAAAATCAAATTTTAGCGGTCAAAGTGGAGGCGGACTCAAATCCCCCCCTTCATGCCAAAGCGATCGTCACTCCTGTTCAACGAAAATTTCTATTCAATATTCTCCAGCATGATCTGCCCTCGCTGTTCTCCGGCAAGCTGTGCGCGCTTCTGCTGCGTAAATACACAAAGGGGAGAGATTGGTACGATTTTATCTGGTACCGAACGCGCAAAACTCCGGTCAACGGCAAACACTTGGCCGCGGGGTACCGCCAGGCGACAGAAGTGCAGGTTGAGGCCAACCCCGCCTGGCTGGCGGAACGCCTCAAACACCGTATCGCAGGCCTGGATATTGAAATCGTCAAAAGAGACCTGCGGCCCTTCCTGGAGGATGTTGCCGAACTCGATGTTTTTTCCAAAGAAAGCTTAATGCGGCTGGCTGATAATATCGACGTCATTAATTCAGCATAAACCCTCCATGCCTCAAAAACCAAAACTCCTCCTCGTCACCAAACTCTATCACCCCTGGATCGGCGGCGTGGAAAAGCACGTTCAGGACTTAGCCGAAGGCCTGGCTAAGGATTTCGCTGATGACTTCGGCGTCAAAGTTCTCTGCTGCGATGAACGCCCTTCTTTTTCTTCTTTATTTGAAATCTCAAATCTCAAATTTGAAATGATCGGCGGTATTCCCGTTTACAAAGCCCCCAGCCTCGGCCGCCTCTGGTCCATGCCCATCAGCCCGGCTTTCCCCTTCTGGCTCAAAAAACTGTCCAAAGAAGCTGATATCGTCCACTTTCACCTCCCCTTCCCCCTCGCTGTCTTCTCTTACTGGCTCCTCCGTGTTTTTAATCTGAAATCTCAAATATCAAATTTTAAATTGGTCGCTACCTGGCACTCCGACATTGTCCGCCAAAAACTAGCCGCCCTCCTGCTTGCTCCCTGGACCCGCTGGTTCCTAAAACAAACCGACCGCATTATCGTCACATCCAATAATCTGCTCAAGAACTCGCCCTCATTGCGCGATTTCAAAGACAAATGCTCGGTTATTTACCTGGGCATTAAAATCGAAGATTTTGCCGCAACGCCGGAGGTTGTGAGCAAAGCCGAAACCATACGCAAAACCCACGGCAATAAGCCCATTCTGCTCTTTGTGGGCCGCCTGGTGCCCTACAAGGGCCTTAAATACCTTTTAGAAGCCATGAGCATGCTCGAATCCGAAGCCAAACTGCTTATTATCGGCGAAGGCCCGCTCAGGGCCAGACTTGAACAACAAGCAAAAAAATTGGGTTTAAACGGCAAAGTATCCTTCCTGGGAGCCCTGAAAGGCCAAAACCTGGTTCCCTATTACCATGCCTGCGACGTCTTCGTCCTACCCTCCATAACCAATAACGAAGCCTTCGGCCTGGTGCAACTGGAAGCCATGGCCTGCGGAAAACCGGTGATCAACACCAATTTGCCGACCGGGGTATCAGAAGCTAGTTTAGATAGTCAATCAGGCCTAACAATTCCATTCATCGACGCTGAATCTCTAAACAAGGCTATAGAAAAAATCATCACTAATGAAATGCTGAAAACAAAATTTGGACAAACGGCCAGGCAACGGGCTGAAAAATTCTTTTCCATTAAACAGATGTTTACGACAACTACCCTGCTTTACCACCAGGTGCTATAATTAAATTATGCCGGATGATCTTGAAACATTGACCACAGGACGCCCTCGCGCAATGAGAACCGAAAGGCAAGTCCCCCCTGCGCCAGAATCGCTTCAACATCAACCCAATGCACCCTACCCACAATATTACGGCCAACCATGGGCTTATCTTCAGCCGAATGAAGAAGTTATCGATCTAGTCAAAATCTTTAAGGCTGTTTCTCGCTACTTGCCAGGCATTATGGCCGGCGCTCTCTTGGGAGGATTGCTGGGCCTTATCTTTGCCACACTCTCACCTAAAACATACAAAAGCGCTGTTTTGGTTGAATTCATCGCTTCCCCCATGGCTAAAATTCTAAATCCTTTGGAGGAAATTAGACAACAGCAACAGCAGCAGCAGCAAGGAACATTAGAGGCCAAGGAACAATATAAAGTCCTAGCCAAAAGCGCGGGGGTGATAAATCTCGCAAAACAAAAATTGGAAAACCAAGGCCTTCCTTACGGTCAAATCAGTTTCGCGATAACCGACATCCCAAAAACAAATATTCTGGCTTTCGAAGCCCACTCCCAGGATCAAACTCTTGTTTCACCAGCGGCCTCTACCTGGCAAGAAGCAACCTTGGAATTTTTGGCTAAATTAAACTCAGAAAACTCTCTTACCGGCTACTCAGCGCTGAGCAAACAATATCAGGATAATAAGAAAATCATCAACGATCTCCAGGCAAAAGTTGAACTAATCAAACCTACGTTGACACTTCAAGAGGCTGAGCTCAATATAAAGAATGGCAAGCTTCTGGAATACATGGCTCAATTAGAAAGAATAAAAACCGACCTGGCTGATGCTGAAATCGCCCTGCCCGTATTAAAAGAAGAAATTCAGAAATACCAAGAAGATTCTAGGGCTAATAAACAGAATTCTACCGGCAAGACGCTTGTCATGCTTGCTAATGCTCCCAATTCAACCGGCGAGAACGAATCGAACGTAAGGCTTGGAGCTTTTAACTCCCTCCATGACGAACTCCAAAGACAAATCAGCTCTTACGATGTGGCCAGTCAAACATTAAAACCAAAAAAAGAACACCTGGAAACTCTAAGCCAACAAAATCTCCGGGATATTTCCAGGCTTCAGCAATCAATCGCCACGCAACGCATTGAACTGGCCGCATTGCAACGCGATCTCCAAATTGCCCAGAAAGAGTTTGAAACGATCTACAGTAGAATCACGGATAGTAAGCTGGCCAGTTCGCTCTCGCCTACCGCTCTTCGTCCTTTAAGCCCAGCTTCTCCTCCTAGCCAAATTAAAAATATTAAAATTTTATTGGCTAAAGGGATCGTCTTGGGTATGTTAGCGGGTCTAGTTGCGAGTCTTTTATTTTACCATCGGAAACAATTGATCCCCGCCATTTAATCCCGTGGACCTGAATTGGGGCGGGGTCAACGATTGCTGATTAGAACTCGAAAATTCACGATCCGATGATTCACCGTTTGCTACACTCGCCAGTATCTTTCCGGCTTCATCTTCACTGCCGTTATTAACAACGGCGATAAATTTTTGCATTATCGACTGGATGGACGTTCTATCCAGTCGAACCTTGGAACAAACCCTCAAAACTCCTTCACGCGATGTTTGGCTCAAAGTTTCTCTTGCTGAATCATAGAGCTCTTCATACATCTTTTCTCCAGACCTAAGCCCTATAAAAAGAATCTTAATCTCCTCATCTGGGATATGCCCCATAAACCGTATTAAGTTTCTGGCCATATCTGCAACTCGAATCTGCTCTCCCATTTCTAACACAAACATATCACCCTTGTCCCCTAAAGAAGCGGATTGCAACACAAGATGTACCGCCTCAGGGATAAGCATAAAATATCTTCTTACTTCAGGATGGGTTACAGTAACCGGCCCCCCGTTTTTAATCTGCCGCTCGAATAAAGGGATAACGCTCCCGTTGCTGCCCAAAACATTGCCAAATCGAACAATCACAAATTTAGTTCTACTTGTTCCATTAAACCCGGAAACATACAATTCAGCAACTTTTTTGGTCATTCCCATGACGCTAAGCGGACGTACAGCCTTATCTGTTGAAATCAATACAAAACTATCGACGCCGAAACGATTGGCTGAATCGGCGACGTTCTTGGTGCCCAATATATTGTTTTTGATTGCCTCAAGAGGATTGTCTTCCATCAAAGAAACATGCTTATGGGCCGCAGCGTGAAATACAACTTGAGGCCTATATCTTTCAAAAATTTCATCTATACGCTGACTATCCACGACATCGCCGATAAGGCACTCGGTGACAAGCTCTGGAAATTGCGTTTTAATATCCTGCGACAGCCAAAAAATATTATTTTCATAACGATCTAAGATCAACAGCCTGCCTGGTTTATAAGACGCAATCTGTCGGGACAATTCTGAACCTATGGAACCGCCGGCGCCGGTGACTAAAACAACTTTACCCTTAAGATATTTTTTCAAGCCCTCGTCATCCTTCATCATAACCGGCTGTCGAGACAATAAATCTTCAACAACAATATCTCTGGCTTGATTAAACAATACCCGTCCCTCAAGGACCGCTCTTAAGCCCGGCAATATTTTTATTCGAATACTATAGGGCTGCAAAGTTTTAACAATAGAGCGTAACTGCTGAGGAGAGACCGAAGGCATGGCAATAAGAATTTCTACGGGTTTACAGTCTTCTAAAATTTTCTCCAAATCTGCCCGTGTTCCCAAGATCGGCACCCCGCGAATATGCGCGCCTCTTTTAACCGCATTGTCATCAATGAACCCAATAGGATCGTAAACGGAAGAAGGATCATTATGGATGTCTCTTACCACCGCTTCGCCGGCGTCTCCCGCCCCATAAATCAACAATGGTTTTTGTCCTTTGCGGCCGACAGCATATCGATAAACTTTTTTAGTCAAACGCAGGGTTCCGACAAGAATCGTCAAAACCAAGGAATCCATAATAAAAATAGAGATGGGGTAGCCTTCCAGTCCAAGTAAAAACTTAACCGCAAGAAAAAAAACAAGGGTGGAAGCGCTAACAGCCGTGATGATGCTTAAAAAATCCTGAACGCTGGGATACTGCCAAATGCCGCCATAAAGTCGGAAAAGGAAAAAAATAAAACCCCTTATTAGAATCAAATAAGGCAGACTGGAAACGAAAAGCTCCCAATAATGGTTTGGTAAATTACCATCAAAACGCAAATAGAAGGCAAACAAGTTGGATATAACGACAACCGAAAGGTGGCTTAAAATAATAATCGTTCTTCTTAAAAGGAAGGCCCTGTTGCTTAATAAAAATTGCATACCCGACTCAAAGCTGTAATCGATGGATTAACCATTATTATAAATATTTTGGCGACGAAAAATTACCCGCCGACTGGCGAAAGCATCGTACTATCGTAATGCAAACCTCGAAGAGCAGCATCCGTATCATTGACCATGCGGCCAATGGAAAAATGCTCGACAATGCGTGATCTCGCTCTCAGGCCCAATAAACACTTTTCATCCGGGGATAAGCTCGACAACTCTAACAAAGCATCCGCCAATGCTCTGGGTTCTCCGGGAGGAACGACCCTTCCCGCATCGCCGACAATGACAGCAGAATCGCCCACGTCTGTAACAACACAAGGAATTTCACAGGCCATAACTTCACCGACAGCGTTGGAGAAACCCTCCCCGAAAGAAGATGCCGAACAAGAAAAATCTAAGGCATTGATCCAAGAAACTATATCCTGCTGATGCCCCGCCCAATAGATCTGATCGGCAATTTTCAGCTTAGAAGCCAATCTTTGCAATTTCTCGAAATAACCCGGAAATCGTTGAGTTTGACCGCCGATGCAAATAAATTTGGCGTTTTTTTTGCGTTTGGCCAACAGCGCCGCCGCCCTCAAAAAAGTTTCATGATCTTTCATAGGATCGATGCGTGCGACAATCCCAATTAAAGAGGCCTCGGCAGGAATGCCCAACATGGTTCTAATCCTCAAACCATCGGCCTTTGTTTTTACATAGGTCTCAGTGTCGATACCGTTCGCAATATAAAACAATTTATCCGCAGGAAATCCTGAATTGCGGCATATGTCCAAACCCTTCTGAGAGTTGACGATAATACGATCGGCGCCAGGCGCCAGGCATCTTTCAGTCCATTCCAACAAGATATCCAGTAATCCGTATCGACCATAGTCCATTTTTGACACTCGTATTCCCCACGCAACTTTTGGCCGCTTGGAAGAATAGAATCGTTTCGCAAGCGAGGCGATCAGGTTGCCTGATGGCAAAAAACCATAAACGACGTCAAAGTCATATACCTGTATCAATTTCTTAAAACTCCAGATGAACGACAATACATCCCATCTGCCGCGTTTTTCCAAACAATGAAAATGAATTTTGGAGTTAGCCTTGACCAAGCTGTCCCATGTCCCGTCCTGATAAAAAACGGCGACGTGTACTTCATAACCCAGATCTTTCAGGCCCCGGGCCAGATAGATCAATTGTTTTTCCGTGCCGCCAGCATTTAAAGAGCGAATAAGAAGAAGAATTTTCATCGTCCAGCCACGCTGACCTTATTGAAATTGTTACCGTCATTTTTGAATCTTTCGATTTGTTCAATACGCCAGGCTAACAAGGCATACCCCGCTCCGAAAGCCATCATAATCATATGCCGCAGACGATCTATGCTTAATTCATAAAACAAAGCACCGATGCCGCAGACAATCATCAAACCATACTCCATAAGGACGGCATCTCTGGGGCTATAACCGGCTAAAACCAACCGTTGATAATAATGGCTGCGATGTGAAATCCAAATTTTCTCCCTCGCAAGCAACCTTCTCACCAATGTCACGATAGAATCAACCAGAAAAGGAGAAAAAACAATGGCGGCGGCGCCGGCAGAGAAAGCGCCGATCAGAGTTCCCGTTAATACGATTGTTCCGGTTAAAAAACCCAAAGAAGCCGAACCCACGTCTCCCATAAAGATTCTTCCAGGGGGAAAATTAAATACTAAAAAACCCCCGCAAGAACAAGCTAAGACGCAACACAAAGAAGCCAAGTCTCCAAAGCCGGACAAATGACTTAAAATCGCCAGGCTCCCGAAACCGCAGACGGTCATGCCGGCTGCCAATCCGTCTAAACCATCCATAAAATTGTAAATGTTAAGCATCGTCACGATAAATACAATGAAGAACGCTATCGAAAACCAACCATGATTAAGCATCGGCTTGTCCCAAAAAACGAAAAGGCCGGCTGCGCTGGTGTGAATTAAAAGCCTTTTCATCACAGAAACTCCGCCAAGATCGTCCCATAGGGAAACAATCGTTACCGGCAATAAACATAGGAGAAGCCTTGGCAAAAATCGAACACCCCCCCGGTGAAGTAAAACTAAAAAGGTCGCACCTAAAATAAACGCCGCCAGAATAGCTAATCCGCCCAATCGAGGAACCGGATGAGTATGCAAAGAACGCTCATTAGGCCGATCAAGCGCCCTTTCCCAGGCACAGAAACGAACAACCATCCATGTGCCGATCGCGGCAATCAGCCATGCCGCGGCTAAAACTGCCCCTTCAATCATATGAACGGCCGGAACCATGGGAGATGATTTCAGGAAGACATCCTTGCAACCGAAATTTCGGCTGATAGCCAAGTTCGCGCTTAATTTTATCGCAGCTATACCAAGCAGAGCCAAAAAGCCTTGACAAGGAAATTTCATCCATTGGGAAAAGACGCCTTCTGAAAATAATATTGGTTCCTTCGCCCAATCTGGCAATCTTTTGAAAAACGCCGAAAGGAACGGTCCAGCTTGGGACTTTTTTCCCCAAGGCATCACACAAATAAATATAGAGATCCCTGGTGGACGGGGCTTCGTCTCCCGAAACAATATAAGTCTGCCGATTAGATGCGGGGTTTTTCATAACCAAATGAGCCGCCTGGACGACATCGTGAACAGCGACAAAAGAACGCTTATTCCCGACATCCGGCAACGGCGGAAAAATTCCCAATTTAATCAAACGAAGCATGCGCATCAAATTGCCCCCGCAGCCCGGGCCATAAACAGGCGTCAATCTTAAAACACTCACGTGCGGCAGACGCGTATTCGCCAGGATCAACTTTTCACTTTCCCACCTGGAAACCGCATAAGGTGTTTGGGATTGGGGGCTTATATTCTCATTAAGGCATTGCCCACTTGCTTCCCCCATTACTTTAACTGAGCTGAAATAAATAAACGATTGGACGCCTTTTACGGAAGCAGCTTCCGACAAAATCCGGCTAAAGCCGGTGTGTTCCCGATGATCGCCGGTATTTTTACGATCCACTTCCGCATCCGATTTTCCGGCCAAATGAAAAATAACATCCGCTCCTTCGCATGCTCTTTTAACACCAGTCAAATCAGCCAAGTTGCTCTCCAATATTTCAATTCCGCGATCATTGAACCAAGAAAGAGGGATCCTGGTTCTATTCCTAATCAACAGGCGCGTCTTCACCCCTTCTTGCCGAAGCGAGGCGACAAGATGCCGGCCAACAAATCCTGTAGCGCCTGTAATCAGCGCTAAAGCCATGACTGCTGAGGGATTAACATGAAAAATATCGATTCATAATTGATCTATTCGTTCTCATGGCTCCATATGAATTAAGAGGCGAAAGTTATTACGGAAAACGAATATTAAAACCGGCCCCGAACCTTTTTTTCGCAAAATAGAGTAACGCTTGAGACGTACTTAAACGCCATAACACAAAGCCAATCATACAACGCGTTGCCTTGCATCTGGTAATTAGAACGGGCCGGCAATCCTAAAATTTTACGGACTTTTCTCTCATAAAATTCCTTGGTATACCGATAGGAAGCTCGCATTTTGTATCGTTTCCCAAGCTCAAGCGCATCTCGATGGCTCAAATAGTTTGTGAAAAACATGATGTAGTCGGCGGTTCGTTTGCTGAAATCGTCAAGCGATATTCCGGAATGCCGTTGTTGGCTTTTGAAATTCCCCAACCCCAACCAGCTCATGGCCTTAATGCAACCTCTCAAAAATTCATAGTTTTTCATGCGATGAACAAACGGCAGGTTCACATGGCTCTCGTAAAT
Organism: Elusimicrobiota bacterium; assembly: GCA_016180815.1. Lineage (NCBI taxonomy): Bacteria > Pseudomonadati > Elusimicrobiota > Elusimicrobiota bacterium. The sequence goes on along the minus strand of JACPAN010000003.1, from coordinate 18,767 downwards.
ACAATGCGCTAAAGGAAAAACTTGGGCACAGTAGCCGCCGTCGCGTAAAGTTCGTCGTAGTTGGGAAAAAAAATGGTCGTAATCCATGACATGCTCTAGGACTTGATTTGAGAGAATTACATCGAAGAAATCATCTGGATAGGGCCATGATTCATTCACCGAAATCCCGCGAATTCGCTCGCTCCAGGTGACATCGGGTCGCAATATTGAGAGATTTTTAATCGTCTCCAGTAAATAACCATCGCTATGAACGCCGTCATCGGTAACGTCAAAACCATAAAATTCGAATTTCTTTGAAGTCAAATCAGATAGATTGCCGCTAAGATACGCCAACAAGTCGCCTCGGCCGCAACCCACGTCAAGAATTCTGACCGTTGAATGATCCGGGAACCGCGCTGCCTCCGTCCGCACAATGGCGAGCAAGTGTTCATGGGTGAGACTTTTTGCTTTAATGAATCCTAGTAAGGCTGGGTTGTTTATCCGCGATTGCGGTGCCAGATCAATCATCATTTAGATAAATTTTTATTTTTACTAAAAAATTATACTAGAAACGGCTGGCTATTAACGGTTGAGGGTCGGTCTAACAAATTTTTATAAACAGCCAACGTTTCCTCAACTATTTTGGCCGATGAAAATTCCTGCACGACGATCTCCCTGCCTTGATTTCCGAATAAAGCGCGCAAAGAGGGATCGCCAACCAACATTTCAATAGCATGGGCTAAAGCCGGCGGGTCTTTGGGAGGCACCAAAAAACCATTCTTTTCAGGTCGAACGATTTCCAAACACCCTCGAACCGCGGTGGCCACCAACGGCCTTCCGCAAGCAGCCGCTTCCAGTAAAATTTTAGGCAACCCCTCGCCGTAATAAGTGGGTAATACCACGACATGAGAATTGTTAATCACATTGTCCATGTCTTTTCTTTCGCCCCACCATTCAATAATTCCCTGCCGGTCCCACTCTAAAAGGGTTTCCTCAGGAACGCCGTCCGGATTCTCTTTATCCAGGATGCCGACTAATACGCAACGTAGACTCCGGCGATTCTTCAACAATTTTGCCGCTTCCACGAAATCCCCCACTCCCTTGCTCCATAACATGCGCGAGGCCATCAAAACGACAGGCTGGCCATCGGGCTCAGGGCGAGGGAAAAAACGCTCTATATCAACCCCGCTTCCCCGAATAACGGCAGCCCTGGCGCGCGCAACAACGTCTGCGTCGCACAGCTCGTCATAATCCTGCTTGTTTTGAAAAATAACATAGGAATTGGTCGCCCGGAAAAGCCTTTTAAGCACCGGCATCAGCGCCCAACGAACAATTTTTGACCACGCGCTCTGGGAAGAAAAAATAAAACCCAAGCCGGTGATCATATTGATCGTAGCCGGCAAATCATTCCACCATGCGGCAATCGAACCATAAAGAATAGGCTTCATCGATGTATGATGAACCAGAGAAGGCCTGACGGTACGATATACCCGTATTATGCTGCGTAAAGTTTGCAGTTCATGAATAACATTCCTTAAACCTCGATAGAAATCTATATGGATCGGAAAAAATCCTTCATCGATTAAAAGCTGTTTATGCCGATCTAGGCGAGTAACGACGAAAACCTCCATGCCTTGATCGCGCGCCTGGCGCGCCAAGGGCAACCGATGGCTCCAAAAGTACCAATCCGCTGCCGCTAAAAAAAGAATTCTCGGCTTCGACTGGTTTTTCATAATTTATGCAGGCCTTAAAAGAACATCGAAACCCTGGACGCACAGTTCTTCTTCGGTCAAATTTCTGAATTTTTGGTCTAATTTTTTCTTAGAAATCGGCAACGCATCCCTGCGATCCAACGAAACTATCTCAACGCCAAAACCGGCCGTCTTAAAACAAGACAACATCTCAGAATAAGGCATGCGATTTGTGTAAAAACCGGAACAAGAGATAAAATCAGACTCCCAAATTTTTTCTGAAAATCGCAAATGATTAATACCTCCGCCCAAATGGTCCCTTAAGTCAATGCGATGCGAACACAGGCCGTCTTGGCGAATAATGCGCCTAAGCTCTTTCATTAATCCCGAAAAATCGGCACGCTTAACGTGTTCCAATACCGCCTGCGACCATATAAAATCCACTGAATTGGTCGGAATCTCCCTGAGCGACTCCAATCCGGCCGTTTTATAAGTAGCCCCGCAAGAATCCAAAATTTCTTCCAGACCGCTTGTATTTTGCAAATCAGGCGTTTTCATGCCTTTCTCTTTAAGATATTGCGCCATCCGCAAATAGGCTCGGGGTTGCTGTTGCGCATAATACGCCATATCAACCAGATAATAAGAGGTCGATCCTGTAGCGGAAGCAATCAAAGCGGAAAAGAGAGAATCCCCGGGACCCAACTCTAAACCGACAAATTCCGGGCGGCCAAACCTTTTGAAATGCCTCATAAATATTTCATAAGCATAGGCCGGTCGTTCCATGGCTCCATGCTGGAATAAACGCAGCGCCTTCCAAAACCGATAACCGAATGGGACTCGCGATAAAATAACCTTAGCGGCAATTTTCCCCCACCAAGGAATCTTATTGATAGTCATTAAGCTGGCCTATCCATAAACTTCCAGCCAACCCTGGAACATCAGCACGGGCCAAAGCTGATGTTGCCAGTTGCGCGCTCCGGAGCAATGTTCTTGCCATTTCCGGCGTATAGGTTCCGGCTCAAAAAATCCTTCGCGAACAAGACGATGTTCATCGAGCAATGAATCGGCCCATCCCCTCAAAGGACCGCGTAACCAAGAAGCAAGGGGAACGCCGAACCCCATTTTAGGGCGATCAACAATGCTTTTGGGGACATATTCATAAAGAATTTGCCTTAGGATCCATTTCCTTTGTCCGTTTCTAATCTTAACTTCCAAAGGTAAACGCCACGCCAGCTCAACAAGACGATGGTCCAAAAACGGCACTCTCGATTCTAAGCCGACGGCCATGCCGGCTCTATCCACCTTGACAAGAATGTCATCAGGCAAATAATTGACCAAATCCAGATACATCATCTTTTGAATAAACTCAGTCCGGGTCGGCTTCTGGTCCCAATCGGCCGTGCCATTGGAGAGCGAGGGGGCGCCTTTGACAACAGGCGAAAATTTAGGCCAATGAGAAAGCAGGCTTTGATACATGTCCTCAGGTTTCTCCAAAGAAATAATAGGGGCCAATTTATGAATTTTGTCTCCCACGTCAGTCCAATGCAATTTTTTTGGCAATAATGGCATCAAATTTTGGCTCAGCTTATCCCAAAAATGAGGAGGGCAAGCGGTGAGACCACGGGCCAGAGCCCTCCTTAAAAATTTAGGCACAGCGCTCAACGATCTCCCATAAAGACCGAGTTTATAGCGATTGTAGCCGCCGAACAATTCATCCCCCCCGTCTCCGGAAAGACTAACTGTAACGTAACGCCGCGTCAGTTTCGCCAAGAGATAGGTCGGTACTTGAGATGAATCAGCAAACGGTTCGTCATAAATATGAGGCAATTGAGGAATAACATCCAGAGCATCTTGGGGGTTAACAAAAATCTCCGTATGGTCGGTTTTAAGGCAATGAGCCACCTCTCTGGCATGCCCGGATTCATCGTGGCTGGTTTCTTTAAAGCCGATGGTGAACGTTTTGATGGGACGATCGCTCGCCGCCTGCATGAACGCTGAGACAACCGACGAATCAATCCCCCCTGAAAGAAAAGCTCCTAAAGGAACATCCGATCTCATTTGAAGGCCGATAGCGTCCTTAAGAAGCGCTTTGACCCGATCCTTTAGATCGGCTTCATGACCGGAGATCGGTTCGCGCTTGGCTTGCTCAACCATTCCTTGAGCCGACCAATAACAAAACATTTTAGGTTCAGAGGGAACCGAAATTTCTATCTCCAAAAAAGACCCCGCGGGGAGCTTGCGGACGCCGCGAAAAATAGAATGGGGTGCGGGAACATAAGCATAACGCAGATAAAGATCCAGGGCATAACGATCGATTTCGGCCGAAAAATCAGGATGCGCCTTTAAGGCTTTTAGTTCTGATCCGAATAAAACAAATCCGGGAGTCCATAAATAATAAAGCGGCTTTTCCCCCATCCGGTCCCTTGCTAAATAAAGGCTCCGCTGCTGCTGATCCCAAAGAGCGAAAGCGAACATGCCGATAAAATTATTCAGGGCTTCTTTCAAGCCATAACGGCAAATGCTTTCCAACAGGACTTCCGTATCCGAGCTGCCCCGCCAATGCACGGACGGCGATCCGCCGTCTTCGTCTAATTTTTTTCTCAGCTCACGGTAGTTATAAATCTCGCCGTTTAACACAACAACGTACCGGCCGCACGAACAGCTCATGGGCTGTCGCCCCTCGGGTGATAAATCTAAAATGGCTAAGCGTCGATGCCCTAAAGCGATATTGCCCCTCGGGTCAACCCACGTCCCATCACCATCCGGACCGCGATGCCTCAATGTATCCGCCATTGAAGCCGCAAACGTGCGTAGCCGAGACGGCGGATGCCGCCCCTTGTAATCAAGATGACCGGCTATGCCGCACATTGTTGAATTTCGCTCTCTTTTTGCACAGCCCGCGCTGTCAATAAAACCAACAACAAGGCCGGAAAAGCATCCCGCGTATGTTCTTCAAACATTTGGAAAAACAAAAAGGCCCATAAAGGCCAAAATTCCATGTTCAGAAACCGGCGGGATAAAGGCTTAAACAAATGAAGTGCAAATATCAAAAAAGCCGCAAGCCCTATAAGGCCGGTTTCGCAGAGTACCCTTAAAAACAAATTATGAGGATGCTGTTGCCTGTCGTTTAACCAATAGGGTAAATAAGAGGGTAAAAAATGTTTAGAGTTGCCGGGACCGACGCCCAACACTTTATGATCGGACCAAACTTTCAACGATCCCGTCCATATGCTTACGCGTCCGGTCAACGCTAAATTCACCCTATAGTTAAATTCTACAGGCAAGGACATAATCGTATGCATCCATTTTATTCTGGGCATCCTGGAAACCAGGAATAATCCCGAACACATGATCAAAGCAAAAACCAATCGGCCCCATCGAAACTTCTTCAAGCGTATATAACTGTGAATAGTAAAAATAAATGAAATCATCGCTAAAGCAATGCGCGACTGAGAAAAAACGACGGCTGTAATAAAAATAATCTCTAACAGTAAAAAAAGGCCGGTAGGAATGTTCCGCGTCACGGTTAAACCCAAGATATAACCGATAACCATAAAAGCCCCGAACGTGCCGGGGTTCTGGAATGACACCATGGACTGTCTACGTAAAGACTCGTGGGTCATAGGGTGAAAAAGTTGTTTCAGCAAATCCGCGAATCCATCAAAACAATGCTCAACAATAGCCAAACAAGCCAAACACAAACTTAATACGAATAAGGCTTTGGATATCTTGTCCCATGCCAAACCCCCGGGATGGCTCAAAAGAAATAACAAAACAAAGAAAAACGACAGATAAAATAACGTCTGCTCAAACGCCGCGCCCTTATAAAGATTGACCAAAGAAGAAAAAAAGCAGACGGCAAAAAAACCGCCACCCCAAACCAAAATATTTCTATGGCGCCGCCACAGCACCGGAAGGTTTGTGAAAATAAAGCCGGGTAAAAAATATAGGCAAAACAAAAGAATAGCGGCTCTTGCCGTCGTCGCGTAAAAAGACAAGCCGGCAATTTCCCACCTTGGCCCGCGCACATCAAAACAGACGGCTACGGCCAAAATAAAAATAAAGAATTCCACCCTTTTATTCAACGAAATATGCTCAGGCCGTAGCCTGGATATCGAATTCAGACCGGTAAATATCGGAATAGACCTTTTCATGCCCGGCCACGCAGCTTTGCCAGGAAAATTGCTCATGGATGCGGAGGCGGCCGGTTTGGCCCATTTGAACCCTTAAGGCCGGATTTTTAATAAGCTGCTCAAGATGCAAGGCCAGCTGACGGAAATCTTTAACGGGAACCAAAAACCCTGTCTCTCCATCGACTACCAGTTCATTGCTGCCGCTAACATCCGTAGCGACAACGGGCAATCCTGCGGCCATAGCCTCCATGATACTGCGCGGCAATCCCTCCCAAAGCGACGGTAAAACAAAAATGTCCGCCCGCCCAAGAGCTTCCTGCACCTGAAACGGCTGCAATGAGCCGCGGAACTCGACCATATCCGTTAGACCGCGATCTTGAACCATTTTTTTAATATTTGATTTATACGTTCCGTCGCCTACCAATAAACATCGCACCTGAAAGCCGGCATCTCTTAATAAAGAGACGGCCATTATCAAGTCAACATGGCGTTTTACGGGATGAAAATTAGAGACACAAATAATCTTAGGGATATCATCAGTCTTTTGGTTGCTGTTGGATAAAGGATCGACGTCAACGCCGCTGGGAATAACCGTAAATTTTTTAGACGAAAGGCCGCGGCTTTGGAGGAAATCGGCTGCGCCCCGGCTATTGGCAATATAATGATCAATTAGAGGCGACGCCCATCTTTCAAGGATAATCGCCAAGCGGGTCTTAAGCTTGCCCACCTCTTCCCCTTGGGTTACATGCAAACCCCGTATTCCATGGATAATCCCGGGGCGGGGCGAACAACAATGCGCCGCGATCCGACCCAGAAGGCTCATCCGAAATCCGTAAAGATGAATAATGTGGTAACGGCGGCTGGAGAGAAGCCGCCAAAAAAAACTCCCCGCCGAAAGCAAACCGAATCGTCCCCGTAGATCGTGGACAGGAAAACCTGCCTGTGCCCAATGCTCACAAATAGGCCCAAGGCCGTCCAGAAAACTTGTTTCGCAGGCAAATCGTTCCGGATTCAGCCGTCGAACCAGCTCAAAAATTGCCAGATTAGTGCCGCCAAGGACTCCTGTTGAAAACGCATGGAGGATTCGAATCCTTTCTCCGTTCCCAGTGGAATTATTTTGTTTTTCTATAACCAAGAGCGCACCAATAAGGTGGAGCGGAAAACTCTATCCGTTCCAACCCGGCTGCCGTCATCATCTGTTCGATCTGATTTCTGGTAAAGCGTTTCTCCATCGGAGTTCCAAAACGGTCGCGAGAATCCGTCCGCATAACATAAAAATTACGGTTTCTGTAAAAAGAAAGCGGCATGGCATCCACATCAACTCCAAATTTTTCCACCAAATACGCCAATCGCGCTAAAGGAAAATAAACAAAAAGAGCGATGGCGAACGTGACGGGCTGTTTTACCCGCTCGGGTAAATAACAGAAAAATCTCCTAAAAAAATCGCTTATTCTCCACAGCCCGCGAAACCATAAAGGCCGGTTTTCCAGAGCGTAATATAGATACAGAAGGAATGGGGCGCCTTCTTTCAATTTGGCTACGCAGGACTTTAAACCGGACAATGTGTCCGGAATATGATGCAGGACGCCGAGAGAATAACCAAAATCCATGGATTTATCAGGGAAAGGCATATCATCGACGCTGGCTGCAATGAATTCACAATTAGAAAACCCATTTAAATTAGCCTGAGCAACGGCCAAGGCCCCCGGACTGGCATCAACTAAATAAAGTTTCCCTACCCTTGGAGCCACGCTTTTGGCCCAACGCCCGGTTCCGCAGCCCAAATCAAATCCCGTAGATTCTGAAGGAAGTTTTCCCCATGGAAAAAGGCGAAAATAGAGATTAAACATTGCCTCCTGATCAAAGGGTTGCAGAGCCGCCTGATTAAGCAAGGTCCACTGACAGCCGAAGCTGGAGACTGTTTTCTGATCAATGTTCGACATAAGAACCACCGCTGATTTGATTCCCGGATAGACAGGCGTTGGTCGTATCTGCCCGGGTCGGTCGAGAATCATTCAATAAACCCAGAAGCATCTCTAGAAAAACATCCTCTCGAAAGCTGTGTTGATAACGTTCTTGGGCAACGCGGGCTATCGTGAGATGCTCCGCATAAGATACCAAAGCGTTCTCAACAACTTCTAAAACATCGCGACAAGACCAATCATGGGTCAAAATCGTAACACCAGCCTCGAATATATTAGGCCATGCTTCCAAGTGAGAGATGTCGGGCTTAATGAGAAGACAGCCGCATACAATGGCTTCAAAATCTCTCAAATTAATCTCTCCCCACCCAAACGGAGAAAGAACGATCTTGCTTTGGCGCAATTCGGAAAAATAAGAATAACGGTTAACCCGATCTGTCTCTTTATGCCGAAATAATTTTTGAATCGAAGCGCGTTGAAAACGGATCGTGGCTTTCGGGTAGCTTGCCGAAAAACGGCAATTAAAATCCAGCGGACGGCTCGCAGAAGGCGCATCCCACCTTGCAGGCGTACGTAAAAAAACAGGCCACCCCAACCATTGATATAAAGAAGAGAACGCAGGTCCCTCCAAAGAAAGATTCGCCAGTCCATAATTCCAAGACAGGGAAAGCTTGGATAAATCATCTTTTGAAAGAATGGGATTTAAATAGGTCGGACTTTCATCGTGAACATTGAGTTCATGATGCAAATAATGAGTGAACAGCCGCCCTCCATACAAGGCCTGTTGATACAAAGAGCGGTCTTTAAGCAGCTGCCCCTTGAAATACCGATCAACGTAGGGCAAAACGCCGGTCTGAAGCGTGCCCGCGCTGTCGCTGGTATCGAACCAAAAAATTCGTTGAGCGCCCTTGCGCAACTGGGACAACTGCTCAACAACACGCTCGAGATTTGTCCTTAACCAAGGCCGATAGAATTTACTGTCAATCATCAATACATCGCAATCAGCAGCGTCAGCTTGCGCCTGCCGATAAACCCTAAGCTTCACCCCAGCTTCTTTCAGGGCATCTCGATGCCGCAATAGGGGAAGCAAAAAACCCTGGCTATTCGGAGTTGTAAAACCAGGCGTTAGGATATGTATCAACATGCGTCACAAATGATGGCCGTCTTTAAAAAAAGCTCGTCTTGAGAATAGCGCTGGGACCAATAAGGATTGATGACGCCTGAATAGAACTCCCGATAATGATAATAAGGCACTGCCTCCGCGAAAAACCCTGCCTGGCGAAACAGCCTTAACATGTCCGGAGCCCTATGGAGATTGATATGGCGGCCATGGCGTTTAAAATATTCGTCAGGGGTGGCCGAATAAATTCCGTCAAAAGGATTGATCGTACTCCTGTGATTGCCAAAATCAACGAGATGCAAGAATCTCCCCGCTGGCGCGGAAATAGCCTTGAGCTTTTTAAGCGATCCCTCCAAATCAGATACATGCTCCAAGGTTGAATTCGATAAGCTGATCTGATACGGGCCCGCGCAAGGAGCGGCTTCAAATTCGCATCTAAAAATTTCGCTTTTTTCGACGACCGCCCGCATAAACTCGTCAAAAGACTCATACCGCTCCCCGAAAATGGCGCTTAGATCCTTAAATAAAGGCAAGAAGAAGTTCTTGCGAACTGCATCGGATTCAATGATCGCGTGGTTATAAAATGGTTCGATACAGGTGTAGCGCCGGGATCCCAAAAAAATAGCCAGCGGTCCCCACCCCAGCATCGGACCGCTTCCCAATTCAAGGACGTCCGCGCCTTCAAAAACAAATTCCTTCCAGCCCGCGCGTTTTTTCAGCAAAATCTGGTAACGATTCATGAAATCAAAAACACGCTGTGGCCGCATGTATTTGGGAGACTCGATGACATCTTCCAAATCGTATAAATCGCGTGCGCGCCCCAGTAAACGCCTCTTAATCTTACGCACGAGAAGTTTTGGCGGTAACTCGTAAAGTTTCTTCAAGGTAGATGGCATTTAATTAACCGACCGAAATCGCCTGAAATTCCGCCGTCTGCCTAAAAAGAGCGCAATTGGCGTTAAGATCGTTAAATTTTCCATCGGCGACGATTCGGCCTCCATCCAAAACATAAATCCAATCCGCATGACGAATGATCGATAATCTATATGAAATCACTATAAAAGTCCGCCGCCTTTTTTTGAAGCAAAAACTTTCTACAACAAGCGGGACGTGGCCTTGGGCGGCAACTCATAAAGTCTTTTCAAAATATGCACCATTGAATTAACCTGTAGTGATGGCTTGAAATTCCGCCATCTGCCGGAAAATGGAACAATTTGCTTTAAGCTCATCAAACTTGCCTTCGGCCACAATACGACCCATGTCGAAGACATAAATCCAATCCGCATGACGAATAGTTGAGAGCCTATGGGAAATGACAACAAAAGTCCGCCGACCCTTCTCTTGAAGCAAGAACTCTTCCATCTGACTCTCGGAAATGCTGTCAAGGGACGCCATGGCTTCATCCATAATCAGCCACTCTGTATCCCTATAAATTTCACGAGCGATAGCCAAGCGTTGCCGCTGACCTCCTGAAAGCTGGTTTCCATCGTCGCCAACTTTTCCGGAACTGCCTTGGCCCAGACGACCAGGCACCGCAAGAAGACCCGACTCTTCAAGCACATAATTAAGCCTTCGAGCATCACCATTGTCCGCAAATAATGTGATGTTGTTGGCAATACTATCGTTAAAAATTGTTGGTTCTTGAGTGATATAGCCTATCCGGCTTCTTAACTTCTGGAAGTCAATGTCCGCGTAAGAGGTCGGTCCCAAATAAACTTCGCCACAAACCGGTCTTAATATTCCAGTCAAGAGATTAACAATGGTTGATTTCCCTGCTCCGGAAGGACCCACTAAAGCGACGGTCCGGCGGCAGGGAATGCGCAGATTAATATTTGACAAAATATCGGGCAAATCTTGACCATAGCCAAATGATACGTCGCGAAAGATGATATCTTGGCCGGTTACTGGTGTTTCGCCACCGACGCGTTCTCTATTATTCCTTAACCCATCTCGAAGTTTATGATAAACAGCCAAACTGCCGGCGGTAGATAGGAACTTTCTATAAGTCGGCTGAATACTGAGACCCTGGGTAATGGCGTTTTTAAAAATAAAAAGCAAGAACAAAATATCGGCTATAGGACGGCCCTGAAAACTCACATAATAAAACACAACTCCAGAAAGTAAAATAACGGCCAAAGGCTGAAAACTATATTGGGAAGCCGCACTCAAAAAAATCATCCGGTAATAAATTTGGCCAAGTCTTTCTATTTCCTGCTTAAGTTTAAGCATCAGCGGTTTGGCTGTTGAGGTGGCCTTCAAATATTTAAAGTGGCGAATACTTTGAATAAAAAAAGACTGCAGGCGCGCTGAATGCTGACTACGCTCTAGAGAAACGTCCATTGTCCAATGATTAAGCACTCTCATCACTAAAACTATAGGGATGCTGACTACACATAGCACAATAGTTACCTTGGGATCGAAAAGAAGAGGCAAGGCAATGAATACAGCGGAAGAAACGCAAAAAACCATAAGGCTGACCAACTGCTGGAGACTAAAATTAACCCTATCTATTTCCGTTGATATGGCATTACTTAAAAAACCGGTACTTTGTTTCAAAAAATATCCGTACTTGGCATCGAATAGATCCTGTACGGTCCCGCTACGCATCTCGACGAGATGGCCGGCCAGAATTTTAGCCGAGTAATTTTCTTGGATAAAAAGCAAAAGACTGTGCAAAATAAAAAACAAGACTAAAATAATAATCCAATTTAAAAGGACCGGTTCCAGATTTAAAAATCCGAATAAAGCAACAGTGAAACGTGAAATAACATCTTGGCCTAAATTAGCGCCTCCCTGCAAAATAGGCAAAACCATCGTTATTCCGATGCCTTGCGCCATGGTTGCGGCAAAAGCCAAAAAAACCAACATGGCCAATCTTTTTGGACCGATCTCTCTATAGAATAACTTAAAGTAGACAAGCATGGGTGTAATTAAAAAATTTAGCAAGTTCCGCAAGTCCCATTAGGGGTCCACTTGCAAGACATTAATACTGATTTTAGCATCTTGCTGGTCTCTCAGATTTGTCTTAAAACCTATGCTAGCTCAACTTGCAGAACAGCTACGGCTAAGCGTTAATTGAAGTTTCTGTAGAAAATATTGAATCCCAATGAGGAAAACCCATATCCGGCATCTTGCCTGCGGCTACCTGGGAAATCATTCGGATTTCAAGATTTATACGCTCATCCCACGTCATTAGTTTAGCGGCGCATTTCTTAGATGCCAATTTCATTCGTTCAACACGCGCGGGATCATCAATCAATTCGCAAATAGCCCGCTGAATTCCCTCGCACAAATTATTGTTGTCGACTCGAATAGCCATATCAGTGGAAATAATCTCATGCGTTTCCATATCCGCATGAGCTACCGGATTTGCTTCCGGAATGATAAAAGCGAGGCCTGCTTGCATGGCTTCCAAATTTGCGTTACTTAAATTTCCGACCTTGTTCATTGATATGTAAATATCCGAATTAAATAAGAAAGATCCAATTTCATCATGCGCGATGGCTCCATGAAAAATAATTCGATTTAATAATCCAGCGTCGGATACCATGTTAAAAAGCGCTTCTCTCAAATCACCGTCTCCCACGACATTAATTTCACAACGACTTAAATATTTAGAAGGCAAATTGAGAATGGCTCTTATGATCAGATCGGTCCGCTTATATTCATCCAATCTTCCTAAAATCAATATGTGGATTTTTTCATCACTTCGCACTTTAATATTTTGATGATACGGTTCCACGCCATTCAATAATGCTATACGTGGTACCAGTGGACTTAAACCCTCCCTAAACCACTGTTTGATCGAGGTGCCATCCATTGAACCAATGACCAAAGCGTACTTTGCGCGATAGGCCCATCTATACAGACGGCAATAAATCGATTTTTTGTTTCGAACGACATCCCGCAAGGACGACGGCGCGCCCAAAATACGGACAACGATTGGAATTTTAGTCAGGCGGGCGATACAAGAAGCGATCAGGATATTGGAACGGTCGACATAAATGACATCGGGCTTGAAACGCGCAATGTTGATCAATACCCAAAATAAGTGGACTATTTCATTGATATAAAATCCAATTCTGTCCCCCAAAAAACCGGCCCACCCATGATAATTCAGAAGGATAGTTTTTAATCTTAAATTGGAAAAACCGTTATGGCGGCGCGCCCTTTGCGCCGATTTGGCGCTAAAAACGATGCGCGCTTCAACGTTTGGTTGATCCAACGCTTCAATCAGCTTTGCTATAGCCGGCGCGCCCATCGGACTCCAAACGCCGCTTTCAAAGGATTTGATGAATCCCGACATTAAGCGGCACAAGACGAAAATTCGCATCAAATTAATTTTCTATTTAAGCGGCCGGTTTCGCCAATTCGACATTGGCGTAGCCGCGGCGTTGAATGGTCAAATGGCTAGCGAGAGCGGCGTCAAAGACTTTAGCGGCTTCCGGCTTTAGGCCTTTGATGCTCTTTTCAAAAAACTCCTCCAATCTATCTTCCGGTGCCACATGATGATCCGACCACCATATCGGGTGTATCAGCAGCTGGAGCAATTTTTTTTCCGGATTATTTAGCTTGGGCAACGGCTCGCCTTCCCGCCAATTTCCTCTGGAGTCCGAAAGATACCAATCCATCAACTCCTTAGAATAGGCATTGACCCTTCCCGCAACCGTCGAAGGTCCTCTTAAAAATCGCTCCAGGGGACGGTGAAATGAAACCGATTTTACCGACGCGCCTAAAATATCTTCGAGCCTTTGACAGGCCGAGTCAATCTTTTGTTCCGTGGCGTCCATTGAGGGCGCTTCCAGTCTGTGCGCGCCGTCAAAATCAAAATGTAATCCGATTTCATGCCCCCCGCATAAAAGGAGTTTAAGCGTTCCGCGCGATTGCCGGCTTTTTATGTCATACAAAGGAGAGTTAATCATTACCATGTACGTGGCGATGACGCCAGATTCGCTTTCGATGCCGGCCATTTGCAGTGCTCGATCCAAACTCAGATCAACATCATGACGCAAAAGTAGTCGGGGTCTCTGTTGTTTAACCGCATTAAGGATCGTGGGCGCTTGAGAAAACAAACTCAGTTGATAATTGGACTTTGCCGCTTGCAGTACTTTTTTGAAGTAGCCGTAAGTAAAATCAGCCGCCCATCCCATGCCTATTTCCAATTTACCACGAAGGCGCGTCTTTAAGCGCTTGTTTTTCCAAAAGACGTGCCGGATTCCCAACGACGGTCGCATTATCCGGAACATCTTTGACAACGACAGCGCCCATTCCTATCATAACGCCACTGCCGATTTTTTTCTGATTTTTTATGACGGCCGACAACCCAATATAAGAATTATCACCGATAACGACGCTGCCGCCTATACCCGCGAGACAAACGATAAGACAATTTCTGCCTATAACGACATTATGGGCGACATGCACCAAATTGTCGATCTTTGTTCCATATTTAATCAGGGTATCATCCAGTGCTCCCCTATCAATGCATACATTAGCCCCGATCTCAACGCCATCTTCAATAACGACTGCACCCATATGCGGAAATGGCATTTGATTCCCCTGTTCGTCGGCCATATAGCCGAAACCGTCCTGGCCCACGACAGTTCCTGATCCAATGATGACGTTATTGCCGATACGGCAATTGGAATGCACCGTCACGCGATCGCTTAATTTTGCTTGAGCTCCTATGGAGACGCCCTCTTTGATAATACAGTAAGGACCGATTGAAGCGGCCGGATCTATTTTAACTCCCGGGGCGATAATAGCGGTTGGGTCAATACCCGGATTAAACTTTCTCCAAGGAAAAAAATGATTGGCTGACTTTATAAACGCCAATCGCGCATCGGGGACCGGAATAAGAGTCTTATTCTTTAGCGCCGTTTCCGGCAAATCTTGGGGACAAATCACGACGGCGCAAACAGAGAGTTCAATAGAAGAAAAAAAATCCGCTTTATCCCATTTACAAAAAGACAGCGAACCCTTTTGGCCCGGTAAAAACTTGGCGATAAGAGTAACCTCGCGGCCCGGATCACCCCAAGTCGGAGCGCCCAAAAATTCAGCAATTTTTCCCGCTGTTACCGGCATCCACCACCTCCCACCGCGGCCCTCACCAAATCGGCGCAAACTTGGTTCACCGTTTGGCATATGGCATGCAAATGCTCCTCTAATAAATAAGGATGCATGGGCAAACTCACGACATGGCTGGACAAATATTCCGAATTCTCCAGACGCGCCGCCGCCCTCGGGCAGTGATCGTACGCTGGCTGCAAATGCAGAGGTTTAAGGTAATAAATCATGGTCGGTATCGATTTTTCCGATAGTTTTTTCATCAATGCGTCGCGGTCTATTCCATCCAAAACCACGGTGTATTGCGCCCAAGAAGAGCGGAAACCGCCGGAAATACCCGGCTTCACGCACGCGCCGGACAAATGCGCGTCGTAATAAGCCGCCACGTTTTGACGCTGCGCAAGTTCCGATTCGAAAATCTTCAATTTTTCAATCAATACGGCAGCCTGGATCGTATCCAAACGTGAATTCATACCGAGGCGGATGTTGTCGTATTTATGTGCCCCTTGGCCGTGGACACGAATACTTCTCATGGCGGCGGCAAGCCCGTCATCCATGGTCAATACGGCGCCGCCGTCGCCGTAACACCCGAGCGGCTTGGCCGGAAAGAAACTTACGGCCGTGGTTTTTGCCAATGTGCCGACCGGCCTGCCCTCATAGACCGAACCGAAACTCTGCGCGGCATCAGCGATCAGGATCAAGTTTTCCTCATCGCATATATTTTGCAATTCCCGATAAGGAGCCGGCCTGCCGAATAGATCGACCGCGATAACCCCCCTCACGGGTAAATTTAATTCTTTTGCGCGTCCAATCGCATCTTCCAAGCTCCGGCAAGATATATTGTAGGTCGCACTGTCGACATCCACAAAAAAAGGCACGGCGCCCAACATCGCCACGACTTCGGCGGTGGCGGCGAACGTAAAACTCGGCACGAAAATAACATCTCCGGGTTTAATACCGTAAGCCATAAGGATCAACAAAAGCGCGTCCGTGCCGTTGGCGCAGGAAATGGCGTGTTTCGCGCCTGAAAATTCACGCAAATCGTTCTCAAATTGAGCTACTTGCGGACCCATAATATAGCGGCCGTTTTTAATCACGATATTAACGGCGTCGGTGATTTTATCACCGATCACTTTTTGATGCGCTGTAAGATCCGTGAAAGAAATGTTAGACATACGATTGCCGATCGGAAGCGCCGCGCCGTAATTTCGACCTAAGAAATTTTTTCAACTTATTTTTAAAAAAATCAAATCTATAGCTATTCTCTACAAGATAACTGACAAGAGGATACAATGGCGCTTTTTTAAACCGTGTANNNNTCGACCATAGGCTCGGCGCCCAGGCCCAACACGCGCAATTGTTTTGCGTTATATTGATTTAAATCAATATCCGAAGTTCTAATCAAAAGCGGGGCGATTTGTTTAAAACCGAAAGTTTTAACGCGATAATAATCAAGCAGCAAAACCGAACGGTCTTTCGTAGTGGGATGATCCGGCCCATGAAATCCCCTGTCGTCGAATAAAACCATATCGCCTTTTTTTCCGTCGCATCTTACTTTGGTTTCAAGTATTTGTTTTTGTTCTTCCGGCGAATAGCGCCACAAATTTTGGCCCTTTTTGGCCCATAAATGCGTGCCCTCGCAAAAACAAAACGCGCCGCCTTCTTCGCAATCTTCCATGTAAACGGCCGCCCCGATTCCCAGGACCTGCCGCATATCATCTACGGAAAGCTCCAAGTCAGAAGCCGGGCTTTTTTTCCACCCGGCGTAGAAATCGGTATGCAACGGAAAATATTCAACATTAACTCCGCGATCATATTTAAAAAAAGCTTCCGCCAGCACGCATTCGCTGTCCATTAATTTTTCAATGATGGAAATAACCAAAGGATTCAACAATACGGGATAGACGGCCGGCCCGATTAATCCGGGCGGTAGTAATTTTTTAGGGAAATCCACTTTGTAATATCCGGCGACACCGGCGATCGCGGGGCGCTTATAATAATGATTCAAACGCGCCGATATTTCGTTAAGCAGGCCGGGGGGAAACAAATTCTGCAGTTTGCAGACACCTCTTTCTCGCAGCGTGTTAATGACCGCTGTTTCCGAAAAATTATTTGATTGCGTGTCAAAAGTGAGCTCGAGCAGCTTTGCTTTGTTCATTTTCCTAAAGTCGGCGATAATTCCGCTTCGGCTTTAAGAACAAGCCTGCCGTCTACGATCCGGTAAGACTCTCCCGTACGCGGACAAGTTAAGGCATCTTTCAAAACTTCGCCGCAACGGCTCACCCACCCGATTTGCCTGGCCGGCACGCCCGCCATCAAAGCGTGGGGGTTTACATCCTTAGTCACCACCGCCCCCGCGGCGATAAAAGCGTACTCGCCGATGTCCACGCCGCAAACGATTGTTGCATTGGCCCCAATAGTTACACCGCGTCCAACATACGTCAGCGAGAACTCATCTTTCCGCTCAACATTTGCGCGGGGATTATTGACATTAGTAAACACGCACGAAGGTCCGCAAAATACGTTCTCCTCTAAGGTAACGCCGTTGTAAACGCTTACATTATTCTGAATCTTGCATCCATTGCCGATAGATACGCCCTGTCCGACAAAAACGTTCTGTCCCAATACGCAATTCTCGCCTATCTTCGCATTCTTGGATATATGCGTGTAATGCCAAATTTTGCTGCCTGCACCAACTGTCGCACCCTCATCAACAATTACCGTTTCGTGACGATAAAAATCAATTTGTTGATTTAAATTTATTTTCTTATTGCCGTTGTCCATCGACAATTGCGCCGCATTTAAAACCTCAAGCACATTCTTTCCCTCTTCGCCATTTGTCAGCGGCGTTAAATCACAGCGGATGCAATCGATAAAATGTTGGCATTCCTTTCTAAGCGGCTCGCAATCCTCGGTAGGAATAAATTCACCGCTTCTGCTCTGAATTTCGGGGTCACTTCCATCCCAAATAACCGGATCTGAATAAAATTGGAGCTTCTGCTCATGCATCGCTTGGTCGTTAAAGACAATCATCCCCTTATCACCAACGACAACCAACCGTTGCTCTTTAAAAGGATGCAGCCAAGAAACAAAAATTCTGGCCTGCAAGTTGTTCGGGAAAAACATATGCATCGTCGTTACGTCGGCGACATCGTTTCGCAAATAGTTGCCTCCGATAGCAAGTACCGAATCCGGCTGAGAGCGCGCCAGCGATAAAATCATGGAAATATCATGGGGAGCGAAGCTCCACAAAGAATTCTCTTCGCGTCTTAATTTTCCCAGATTAAGTCGCGTTGAATAAATATATTGCAATCGACCGAGCTTGCCTGACTTAACGTATTGTTTAAGTTGAACAAAAGCGGGGTGATACTGCAGCAAGTGTCCCACCATGAGTTTTTTACCATGCTGGCTTGCAAGCCGGCGGCATTCTTGCGCGTCTTCCACGGAAAGCGCGATCGGTTTCTCGACAAACACATGCTTGCCGGATTTCAACGCTTCTTTGACCATTTTGGCATGGGATAGAGCTGGCGTTGCTATGACTACGCCGTCAATATGATTCGCCGCTAAGATTTCATCCCACGTTAGGGCAGGAACATTGTATTGTTTGGCAAATTGAGTTGAGGCGACTTCATTGTCGTCGCAGATAGCCGTCAATGCACCCAGCTCATGCATATTCCTGACAAGGTTCTTGCCCCAATAACCACAACCTGCGACGGCAATTCTTATTTGAATTTTCATGTTCTCCTAAATATTAAGCTTCATTGCGGGATTGGAGGAACTATTTTTTTATGTCTAAATTAAGCACATTAATTATAGTAAAAGCGAACAACATACTTTTCCCATAAAAGTCTTACGA